>CAZRCF010000418.1:0-2563 GCA_964598505.1 uncultured Lentimicrobiaceae bacterium
GCTTATTTAAAATAATATTACTGAATTTAATAAATTAAAATTCCTATAAAGTGTTTATATTTGTCGGGATTTATATGATAAAAAATAATTTGTGTGAAATATACTTCAATAATTGCAAAACGAATATTAAAAAAAGACAAAGAACAGTTTTCTCGCTTAATTGTGAGGCTTGCCTCTGTTAGCGTAGCACTTGGAATAACAATCATGTTACTTTCGTTATCAATAGTAACGGGATTTCAGAAAACAATACGCGAAAAAGTTAGTGGTTTTAGCGCTCATATACACCTCTCCTACTTCGATTTAAACAATTCTTATGAATCGGTTGCAATTGACGAAAATCAACCATATTTGTCGCAAATAAAAAACCATAGTAATGTAAAACATATACAACCTTATGCCAATAAAGCCGGAATTATAAAGCAAAAAGATCAAATTGAGGGAATTGTTTTAAAAGGTGTTGATAAAACATATAATTGGGATTTCTTTAAAAATTGCCTAAAAGAAGGTAAAACAATCTCTTTTTCAGATAGTTCTTTATCAAAAGAGATACTAATTTCAAAACACACAGCGACAAAACTAAAAATTAAAATTGGCGATAAGGTAAATATGTACTTTATCCAAGATCCGCCTCGTGTGCGCTCATTTATAGTTTCGGGTATATACGAAACCGGCTTAAATCAGTTTGATAGCAAATTCGCAATTGTAGATATTAATCATATACGAAAACTAAACGATTGGGAAAATAATGAAATTGACGGATTTGAAATTATTGTAAATGATTTTGATAAAATTGACCAAACTTGCCAAGATATAAGTCTTTTACTGCCATACAACCAGAAAGCTCAAACAATAAAAGAGCTAAATCCCGATTTATTTGATTGGATTGAACTTTTTGATACAAATGTTTATATTTTAATTGTGTTAATGGTGCTAATTAGCACAATAACAGTTACCTCAACATTATTAATATTAATTTTGGAGCAAACTAATTTAATTGGAATACTTAAAACAATGGGAACTCCAAATAAACATATATCACGAATTTTTTTAAAAGTTGCAGGAAAAATAATAATAATTGGAGTAATTTCGGGTAATATTTTATCGTTACTAATTTCGTTTATTCAACAAAAAACACATTTGATTAAGCTAAATCAAGATTTATATTATATGGATTCGGTTCCAATATCAATAAACGTTTTTCATTACATTTTTGTAAATATTGGTGTTTTTGGTATTTGTCTTTTTTGTGTTTTTATTCCAATTTATATAATTACCCGCAAAATATCAGCGGTTCAGGCTATCCGTTATCAATAAATAATTTTATGTCGAAAAATTCATTTTTAGAGCAAGCAATACAACCAACAAATAGTTTGTGGGCAAATTCAATTGAACGCAGCAGCAATCTTCCCGAAAGAACTGATGATATAAGAAGCGAATTTTGGCGCGACTATAACAGGATACTTCATTGCAAGGCATATAGACGATTAAAACATAAAACTCAGGTTTTTCATTCAACATCTAACGATCATATTTGCACTCGAATTGAGCATGTTGCACACGTGTCATCGGTTAGTTACACTATTTGCAACTATTTAGGATTAAATACCGAATTGGCTGCGGCAATATCACTTGGACACGATATTGGGCATGCTCCATTTGGTCATGATGGCGAGAAACATTTAACAGAAATAAGTAAAAGAGTTTTTGGCGGACACTTTTGGCACGAAAAAAATAGTCTGCATTTTGCCGATAATATTGAAACTTTAACAAATTCGGAAGGATTTTCAGAAAACTTATCATTAACTTATGCTGTTCGCGATGGACTAATTTCGCATTGCGGCGAAGTAAACGAAACTGCAATTTTCCCAAGAACAGACTACATTGATTTAAGCACAATTGTTCGTCAAAATCAATATTCTCCTTATACTTGGGAGGCTTGTGTAGTTAAAATTGCTGATAAAATATCGTATTTAGGTCGTGATATTGAAGATGCTTTACGATTAAATATTCTTAACGATTTTCATTTACAAGAGTTGAGCGAAATTCTTAAACCAACTAATTCTGAACCTTTTAGAGTAATAAATAATACTGTATTAATTCATAATTTTGTTATTAATTTATGCAAATTCAGCTCTCCCGAAAAAGGTATTGGTTTTACCGAACCATTTTTAGAAGCAATAAATAAAATTAAAGCTTTTAATTACAAATATATATACAAACATTCTAGAATTGAAAACTATACAAAATTTTCGAAACTTATTATAGAAACAATATTTGATACTTTAGATAATCTGTATGACTCTACCAACATAAACAATAGTATTTCGGAAGCAAAATTTTTGTACCCAAAATTAGTAGGCAGCTTTGAAGATTGGCTAATTAAATATTCCGATTATAATTTGAATGTACGAACTAAGCTAAAATACCACAATAAAAGAATTTATAACTTATCGAAAAACTTAGATTATAGAATTGCTATTATCGATTATATTTCTTCAATGACAGATGCTTTTGCACTTGAAATTTATAACGAATTGATTAGATTTTGAAAATAATTGTTAAT
>CAZRCF010000419.1:0-2561 GCA_964598505.1 uncultured Lentimicrobiaceae bacterium
GCAAATATTTTAACATAATAAGTTGTGTTTGGCAATAAATTATTAAACCAAACTTCACCCAATCCATAAGGAATATTTTTATCGGTATTACTATTTTGAACCGAAATACCATCTGTAGGTGTTTGTATATCTGTAAAACTTACACTGCTAATTCTAATCAAGTAACCATCGGGCAATGTTGCTCCGGTTGCTTCTGTCCAATTTAGTTTTAAATTATGGCTTGAAAAATTAGTAGGATAATTTGTAGGTTCGGGCAAAGCACCACCAGTGTTTGGATTCCAAATATTAGCTACATATTCGGGATGATCAATAAATGGATTTCGGTTATGTTGGTAAGCATAAACTGCATTATTGCGTCTAATTTCTTTTTCGCTAACAGTATCTTGAGTATGCCATTGAATCATTAAATTTAAAAACCAAGTTTTGTAAGCAGGATATATATTACCGGCTAATATTTGATTTGCGGAGCCATTGTTTACCCAGTTTGCAATTAAGTTTTCGTAACGAGTTGCAACATAAAAGTAACTTCGAGCAAAATCTCCTTTAAATTCATCAATTGGTTCAAAAACAATTCCCGAATATCCTGTTGCGGGGTCGGAACTTCCTAATTTGCTGCCATTTGTTGAAGTCCAAGTTGCTGTACCAACTTTGCCGTGAGGATAACTACTTCTTCTGTTATTAACATAACCATCTGTTGGATAAACATGGAATAAATCGGAACGTTGAGGTGATGAAGCTCCCAGCCAACTATCGCAAAACGAATGTTCTCTATTGTAGCAATCGGCTTCGCTATTATAGCTTCCACATTGATTAGCACTATTTGAAGAGTTTATATACCAATAATTTGCAGTACTATCGGCTCTTACCGAATACATATCATATACATTATTTCCCGGCAAATTATCGGTAGTTGTATAGCAAGAATAAAGTCCGCCATAACCCATATCGGTATGACCTTTTATGATATTATACAAAGCTGTTTTAAGAGCTGCACCGGTTAATCCATTAGCATTATCGTAATATCCTGCCGGAATTTGGGCATAAGATATTTTGAAAAATAGAAGTAATATTAGAATTGGAATTATTTTTGATTTCATTTTTTATATGTTATATTGTTTATAAGTATTCAGTAAGCTGTTATCATTTAGCATTTAGCTTCTTTTTACAGTTTGTATAAGCTAAGTGAATTGTTTTTTTTATTTTTTTCTTTTTACTTTTACCTTTTACCCTTGTGCCTTTTTCACCACTAAGGCAATCAGGTTCACTAAGACTCAGTAAGTTTTCCAATTATCACATTATCACATTAGCTCATCAGCACATTATCGCATCACTTCCAAATTCCCACTTCTAACTTTCCCAAGGTTATCTTTTCATTAAAATCCCTAATTGTATAGCAAAATCGGTAAGTACTATCTTTGCCGAGCCATTTCGCTCAATATGAAAAATTGCTTTATTTACCTCTTCGTGAATATCGGCTATATTATTTGGATGTACAAAAGGACTAAATTTGTTCAAAAAAAGTTCTTCATTATCAGTTAAACGAGTTAACTCACTTGATGATTGATTAATTAATATACATTGTCGCATCATATCTAAACAATAAATTAAGAAGGCTTTTTGTTGTTCACGACCATATTTAGATATTCTTAATATTAGTTCATTTAGTTCTTTATACTCTTTTTTTTGTTTAACAAAAGTGTAACTTTTTCTCATTAACTCAACATAAAGTTCGTAAAATTCGGTATTACTACCTTCGTTTTTCAAATTAAGGGCATAAGCCATGTTTCCATCAGCCATACGAGCAATTTGTGAAGCTTTTGTAACTTCACAACCATATTTTTCTATAAGCTCGTTTCTTATTAAGTCGGTTGTATATTTTGGAAGTTTAACTAACTGGGTTCTTGAAATAATTGTTGTTAAAACTTTTTCGTAATTTTCGGTAATTAATAAAAAGAGGGTTTTTTCAGGTGGTTCTTCTAATATTTTTAACAATTTAGGCGAAGCAGAATGGTGTAGTTTTTCAATCATCCAAATAATTAAAATTTTATATTCCGATTCGTACGATTTTGAACCAACTTTTTTAATAATTTCTTTTATATCATCTTTCCTTATAATTCCTTGTTTATTCTCTTGTCCGAGTGATTTATACCATTTATCAATAGTAACATGGGCATCATTATCTAATAACATTTCACGCCACTCTAAAATATAATCTGTGCTTATTGGCTCCTTGTTTGAAGTACTTGCAATTGTGGGATAAATAAAATGGAGGTCTGGGTGTTGTAATTTGCTTATTTTTTTGCACGAAGGACAAACTCCACATGAATCGTTTTCGTTTCTATTTGTGCAATTAATATATTGCGCGTAAGCTATTGCCAAAGCTAATTTATGAGTGCCTTCGGCTCCATAAAAGAGTTGAGCATGGCTAATGCGTTGCTCTTTAACACTTTTAATAAGCCTTTTTTTTATTTCGGGGTGCCCTATTACGTCTTTAAATTGCATATTTTTAAAATTGACCCCAAAATTACAAAAAACTTAATTAACAGAAGTAAAATTATTTT
>CAZRCF010000420.1:0-2549 GCA_964598505.1 uncultured Lentimicrobiaceae bacterium
TCAGACGTTAGATAAACGTCTATAAATCTATGGATTATTAATTATAAAATTCCTTATAAATTATCTTGGCATGGAATGTGCAAATTATAAAAGTAATTCTGGTATAATTTGTACCCAGAGCAAGTAGCACGAACCCTTACCACGGAGGTGGGAAATGTTAAGAAAACGTAATATAATTCTTTTTTTTTGTGTTAATTTGATTTTGGGAATCATACATAAAGTAATTTTTAATGCTATTACATATTCATTAATCTATATTGCAAGTATATTAAATGTTTCTTTTTGGTTTGTAAATTTTATTATATACTTTGTATTAAGTCCTATAACAATTTTAGGTTTAATAATTTGTATTGGATTTAAATATAAAAATCAAATTATTCTTTTTTTTAGTATGGCTCCATTAATTATTGGTGGTTTAATTGGTATTAGGTTCATTTTAAGTGGTATTGAAGTATTAGAAGACTTAAGTAACTGGATCTATTATTTCATTCTTCTTTGGTTAGAAGAGATGAATGTTATTAATGATCTTTTTATTTTTCTGGAAGTTATGATATGTGTTAATCTTTTATTATCAATAGTTCATATTTTATCAATGTATGCTTTTGATAATTATTATAAATTAGTAGCAGGGAGAAATAGATATGAATGAATTGCTTGAAAAGCTTTTAATGTTAGAACATCAAATCAAGCAAGCTCGAGATAAGACTGAACAAAGAAAGTTAGCATACGAATATACTGAGACACTTAAACAAATCAGTGAAGCTCCAGCAAGAGTTATCCCTGATGAACAAAAGTATAGATTTGCAGAACAATTTTTAAATCGTAGAGATACAGAAGTATTAAATATTGTTGGACAATATTTCGCTGGTAGTCTTGGGGTCTCTGTTGATAAATTAAATTTTTATCGTAAAAATATAAAGCAAGACCCAAATTCATTTTTAGCAAAGAGTAAACCTCAAGGATTTTGGAATAATGTAGTAACACCATTACTGGGATACATGTGGGGTAACTCTACTGGTGATATTGTCAATGAAGGTAAAGATGAACGTATCCAGCAATCTATGGATAATTTAAGCAAATCTCCCAATCTAACATCAACACAAATAGATTCTCTCATTACTAAGGTATATGGGAATAACGAACCGTATGATGGCATTTTTGAGATGGACAAAGTTCCTCCTGATCAAAGACAAGTCGCACGTAATTCTTCATTAAATTTATTCTCATTTGATAATAATGCAGAAATGCAGCAAGGTTTAAAATCTGTTGATGAAGAATATTGGCCTAGAGTTAGACAAGCTGGCGCTGAATTTAATGAAAATTTAATCCCTGAAATTTATAGAGACAATTATTTATTAAGCGTATTTAGTAATTATGATCCTGCTGATATTATCCGTGTTGCAACTCAACGTGGTGGATATAGTACTGAGATGATAAGTAATGGGCTTAAAAGTTTAGCGGACAATACAACTCCCAGAGCTGTGATGGATTTAGATGATGTGTCAGGTAAACCTCCACTTTATCCATTAATTGGTGGTGTACCTGTTGAACGCATGTATCAAACTGATAATGGAGTTGGAACAATGAATCAATTGGTCGGGACTTCTGATAATGGAAATATCAGTTCATTTGATTATGGGAAATATATTTCACCATTTCGTCCAACAGAAGATGAACTAGCTGAAATTGCATCGTCAGGTTATACTATGGCACCAGAGCATGAAAAAAATGTACCATTTTATTTCAATACTTTTCACAATAAATTTGGCACTAATGAGCACATGTTTACTGATATAGGTACTAGAGGAGCAAGTGTAAATTTGAATCGTATTGTTGATGAGATGTTGAATCAAGGTTATTTCGGAGCTAAGAATTTTGGTTGGTCTGATAGTGGGCATGGTGTTTATGGATTTAATACGGACACAATCGATGGGAAAGAATCACCATACGTTTATAATTATGACAACTGGGATACTGAATTTTTAAATGGGTCGTATGGTGGAATTAAATTAATAGATGATATTGGACATAAACCTAAGATACCAGTAGATATTTATTCAAGGTACTATTTATCTTCTCAACCATATAAGGACAATATATTAAAAGCTGGATACCATTATAAAAAAAAGAATTATGAAGAAGCATTACGGAATGCTTATCGTTATTTTATAGAATCTGATTGGGTAACTTCATCTTTACTTGATTTTGATGGAAAAGAACAAACAGATCAGATGAGACAAGATTGGAAGAATAGAAATGTAGGGATACTAAGAAAGTTTGAAGACGCTGTATCACCATATTTATCTTCTCAACAGATTCAACAAATTTATCAAGATGAAAAAAACCAATTTGAAAACGCTAATCGTATAAAAAAAGATCAAGGACAAATGAATTTATATGGCGATAATTGATTATATTAGATGTACAGTGTTAGAAATAAAGCGTGATCTAACCTTACTAGCTTGAACATTTTAAGAATGGAGTGTCTCATGTTTTGTTCTGCATCAGTTGAAAATGGAGAGTACTTCTAAATTCCCGCTAAACCGGGA
>CAZRCF010000421.1:0-2548 GCA_964598505.1 uncultured Lentimicrobiaceae bacterium
ACAGCAGAACCAATAGCAATTCCTAAATCGGTTAAATTAAATGCACATGGTACATTTTTGCTTTGATTTTTCTGAGTGCAGTTTTCTAATCCACAATATCCGCAATAGGAGAGACCTACAGGATTTATTGTGCAGCCAATTAAAACAATAACAGGCGATTTTAAAATCGAATTTGCATCGCGTTCAAAAAAATGAAGATTATGTTCAATGGCTATTTTTTTCATTTCAAAAGCGACCATTTCAATAGTTTCTTTATTGATAATAGTCGCTTTCAAACAGTTTAGCCCTCTTGCTTTTGGTGCAGTTTGGGCTGCAATAATCATTTTTTGTGCAATGTCAAAAAGTTGATTTTCGATAATTTCAGAATTCAACTCAATTACACTCATAATATTTTAATCTAAATTGGTAAATTTATCGCTACTCTCAATAAACTTTAGTTTAACGCTGGTTGCACTTTCAATTTGAGGATGTTTTACCACAATAATTTCCGCACAGCCTTTCCATTCAATAAATTCCGGTTTATCGTAGTTTAAAACATTTGGTCGATGAATAAACATTATAACATCACTTAAATCTCGGGTGTTTTCCGAAACATTATTAATATCAGGTTTTGAATTTGGTGTTGTTAAATTTTGAGTATTAGTTATTTGCGAAAAAGCAATAATCGGAATATTTATTTTTGTAGCAACATTTTTTAAAACCGACATTACTTTACTTTGATCATCATAATTGCTTTCAGAATCGAGTATATTACGCGAATATAGCTCAATATGGTCGACAAGAATTACATCTACATTATTTTTCTCTTTTAAATATATACATCTTTTTTCAATATCTTCGGCTGTTAATGATGTAGAATCGTTAATTATTATTGTAGATGATAATAAGTTATTGATAATTCCATTTATTCGGCTTTTATCATGCTCTTTAATATTTCCCGAATATATTTTTTCTGCCGAACTTCCTGTTTCGCTTTCAACAAGTCGTTGAACTAACTTTGCAGAAGAACGCTCTGGCGAGAAAACGCCAATTTTGGTGCTGTTTTTTATAGTTAAGTTGTAAATTAATGATAGCAAAAATGCTGTTTTGCCTTTACCTGGTCTAACCGCAATTGTTATTAGTTGACCATTTTCAAATTTATGTATAATTTTGTCTAAATCTTTAAAACCAGATTTGATTTCGTTATTGATTTGTTTTTCAGCTATTACATTTTGGGATATGTTGCTGTTTTCGTTGCTTAATGCTTGACTAACTACTTCGCTTACAGATATAAACTCGTAGTTGTCAACAAACTCTGTGATTTCAATTCCTTCCATATCAATTGATAATTTTATTTTTTTATCTTCTTCTTATTATTAAGGTATCAAATATATACAAACTTTTTCGATAGTAGTTCATTTATTTTTTATTTTTTTAAATATTTATTGTTCATAACTTAATATCGCTTAAATAATGCTACATAAATAAGAGATAAATGTTATTGTTAATCAAATATTAATTTAGTTTATATTTGTTTTTGGCGAGTAATGTTTTTTATTTTTATTAGTAAATTTCTTTTCAATCGTATTCGTTTTTTTATTTATTGGGTTTCGGGCATCTACATTTTCTTTAAATTGCCATTTTCCATCAATAGGCAAAAAGGCATCTTGCAAATTAGTCTCTGGTACATAAAATTCATAAATATCTTTCATCGAATCATTTATAGGCAATAATCTATCAAAAACTATCATTTCTGCTTTCTTTTTTTTAAAAATATATTGCTTTGTTACTGGGTCTCGTTTATTTGTTTTTATATCAAGATATTGAGTTTCGAACTTTAAACTCATAACCGAATTAGCGGAGTGTTCAAATATAACTCTTACAGCATTTTTGTTGATATATTTTTTAAATACTTTACTTCCAAAAACCGGATTTCCATTATTTTTAAATGTAAGTACTTCAATAATTTTACGCTGTTTATATCTGTTATTTCCATCCCAACCAAGCAATGTGTAATATTTTTTTTTGTTTATCTCTTGAGTAATTATTTTGTAATATACCGCACCAAACCAATTATCGGCATCGCCAACCATATTTTCGGGAGAAGGGTATAAATCGGATTTATCGATTAGTGGGTATATTAAATAATTTTTTTTACTATCATTATATGTTTGTATAAGTCCAAAATTCTCGAAAACGCCATCACCTCTTCTAATAAACCAAGTGAAAATTTTAAAAGATTTATCTTCAGGAATTAACACCTTGATATTCTTTAATGAATCAAAATTATATAAAAACGATTCTTCGCTTGTAAGTGTACTGTAAAGTGTCTCTTTTAAAATTTCATTAGTGCTGTTTTTTTCATTATCATTGCTACTATACAAAACAAAATGCGAAAGTCTGTTTAACGAATCCTCCATCTGTTTATAGTATTCAATATCCTGACTATAAATATATTGAGATAAAATAGTTATTATTGAAAATAATGAAATAGATTTAAAATATTTTAAAAAAAACATAGCTTTTTTGATTTGTAATTTTGAAAATAATAGCCTTTTGTAATTTGTGC
>CAZRCF010000422.1:0-2532 GCA_964598505.1 uncultured Lentimicrobiaceae bacterium
GCAATTGAAGCTAAAGCTTCGCCACGAAATCCCATTGTGTGAATTGCGTAAAGGTCGTCAGCTTTTTTGATTTTCGAAGTGGCATGTCTTTCAAAGCTCATTCGGGCATCGGTATCGCTCATTCCGCAACCATTATCGATAACTTGTACCAAAGTTCTGCCAGCATCTTTTATAATTAATTCAATTTTTGTTGCACCGGCATCAATTGCATTTTCCAAAAGCTCTTTAATCAAAGAAGCAGGGCGTTGCACCACTTCACCGGCAGCAATTTGATTTGCAATATGATCGGGCAGTAAATGAATTATATCAGACATTATTTTTATAGATTTATTTTTAAATAATTTTTATTTTTTAATCTGTAATCTGTAATCAGTAATCTGTAATCTGTAGCTTTTAGCGGTTAGCATTTAGCTATTAGACTCTTTTCAATCGTAAATCAAAAATCGTAAACCGTAATTTGTATTTTGTATTTTTTTACCACTCAGCCACTTAGAGTACTAAATTTCACTGAGACTTTTCATTTTCAAATTATCACATTTTCAAATTATCAAATTATCAAATTTACACATTATCGCATCAGCACATTAACACATTACTTCCACTTTCTTACAAGAAAAAAATCAAATAAATAAGTATCACAATAATTGCAAAAGCATACACAATTTTTTGTCTATCAATACTTTTGTATTTTCGTTCTTTATCCCATTTTCTTTCTATTCTATCTTTTAATGGAATATTACTATTATCGGCATTTAATTTACTTTTACGTTCTTCCTCTTCGGGATTGTAAAAAACAGGTTTATAATGCGATCGTTTAACTTCAGGGCGATAAATAAATGAAAATTTCATTATATATTATTTTATATTTTAATCAAATTTGGATTACTTTTAGTTTGCAAATATAACTATTTTGAGGCAAAAAATAATTAATTAGTTTATGAAAAACAAATATTAAATATAAATAATTTAGGTTTTTAGGTTTCAATAAAAAACTCTTACAATGAATTATTAAATTCGTTATATAAATACAACTTTAAAAAATGAATTTAATTATTAGGAATTGACTATACCGATAATGCCGAAAGTAGATGAACAAGTTTTGAAATTGCAAACTTCAAAAATAAAAAAAGTGCGAAGCTCTAAAACTTCGCACAATAATAGTAGAAAATATATTCTTAATCGGCATAAACCAAATGCCCTGTAAAATAACTGTAATAATTTCCACCAGAGATTATATAATCTGAGTCATTATACATATATACATGAATTGATACTCTATTTCCTGCATTTAAATGCAAATCAATTGAGCCTCCAGCAGACTGCATGTGTGAAACGGTAGATGAAGAATAAATTCTATCCAACCTTGTAAATTGCGAGCCGTTAACAAAAATTGATAAAAGAATCATTGTTTCGACATTTATGTTTTCGAAGTTTACTCGAGCTGAAAAATTATATATCCCAGATACCGGTGCTGTAAATACAGTATCGTTAAAATTGTTACCAATATCGTATCTTTCGGTTTTAAAGGGTAAATAATTAAACCAATTAAGAGTATTTATATTAGTATCTGTATTATTGTAAGCATAAAAAGCTGCTTTTGTTTCAGTTGTACTACCAGCTGTTTTTGCGTGTAAAGCATAAGGCACGCTTAATAATTGGCTTGTACCTGTAATAGTATAAGCAGTTCCGCCTAAAGGATCAGTTTCGGTTTTTATAAAATATGGACCGTTAGCCCAGTCAATAGTGCTAAAACCAGCTCCTCCACCAAATTCAATATTCACTAAGCCATTTGCATTGGTAAATGGGGTTAGGGTTTCGGTGTAAACAACTGTACCGGTTGGTGTACCTTGAAGAATACTTAACTTCATACCAATAGTTGTAGAATCAACTAATGCACCACTGTTGTTACGAATTACAGCCTGATAGCTCATTTTTTCAGGACTTTGTGCCCAAAGTGATGAGCAGATTAGCAGATTTGTTAATGTGATGATTAACATTATTCTGAATTTGTACAATTTTTTTTTCATAATTTGTAATTTTAAAGTTTTTACTTATTTTTGTTTTTCATTGTTGAAATTATTGAATTCAATAATTTCTTGATACTAATTAATAAAGTGCTTAACTCTTTTGGCGATGTATAACTTATAGATTTTTCGCATAATAGCAACCAATATTCAGTTTCATCGGCTTCTTTAGCGGCAATTTTGAGTTTATGAATAAAGTCTGGATTACTTTCTGCATTTTGAGCTTCACGAATATTTGCACCTATTGATGTGCCTGATTTTAGCAATTGACGAGCAATTACATATTTTCTGTTTTCTTCAAGTAGCTCGCAATAAACAATTATTTGCAAAGCAAACTCAAAACTCAATTCCAATATCTCATTCTTTTTCTCCATAATCATCACATTATCTAATTATCATATCAACACATCAATTAATTTTTAATGATTTTAAATATTTTTAATTCTTTATTTCTTTGAATTACTTTTATAAAATAAGTAGCAGATACAAGATAACTCATATCTATACT
>CAZRCF010000423.1:0-335 GCA_964598505.1 uncultured Lentimicrobiaceae bacterium
TTTTGAAAATATTTTTTTCAAAGACGATGTTCCGGAAAAAATTCTAATCATACACAAATCAAGTAAACAAAAGTCTGAAATTTATTTGAAATCTGTTGTAAAAAAAGATAAAACTATTTTTTTTAAAAAATACAGAATTGTAATTCCTGAAATAAATGCGAGTATTAATATAAGTTTTTCAAAACCTGTTCTTAATAAATCTGTGACTGTAGACAAACTGAACCAGAGCAAGCTTCCGAAAAAAACCGAAGTAATAAAAGTGAACTAGGCGCCACATCGTATATCGTGCATCGCACATCACACAGAACACATCGCATAGAACAAGGGGTTGCAAC
>CAZRCF010000423.1:390-2520 GCA_964598505.1 uncultured Lentimicrobiaceae bacterium
AAAAGCACAGGCGAATCCGAAGCGGAAAACCGGCAAATTCCTGCAAACCAATAAATATTACAGAGCAAGGGGTTGCAACCCATACGTGTTAACTTAAGCACTGCTGCTGCAACAGGGCAGTGCTTGATATTTTCACCGGAACAATATCACCAATCATCTCATCAATATATTGCAGCGTAGTTTTTCGAGAAGGTTGATAATATTTTATACAATTATAAAGAATCTCCTGTATATATGAACTAAAAAGCGTAATAAAATATTTTACAGAATTTTTAGCTGCTTCATGTAATAACTGGCTGTGATCTGCTACATAATTCCATAAACACCAAAAACTAATTTCTTTTCTTTCAGTTTTCCATAAATAAGAATTTACGTATTGATAAGATCTATGAATAATTACCGCAAAAATTAATTTTGCATAAAGCTCGCACAAAAATCTATACTCATTCGTTCTCACGTTGCACTTATGAATTTTGACAATTGATTTCCAGCTCTTAAAAATTAATTCAATAGTCCAGCGTATACGATAAAAGCTTCTTATCATGTCTCCGGGTACCTTGTTCTCTTCACAATTTGTAATGAAAATTGACCAGTCACACATATTCAGGCTTTTTTTTGACGGCGTACGTCCTTTTTTTTTCGAATTAATTATCATCTTTGCTCTTCTCAGATTTGCAACTTCTTCCGGTACTCGGAAGACTATGATTCTATTTTTTTGTTTCTTATTTAAATAAGCATAAAATTCAAATGAATTCGATTTCTGTTTTTTTAAAAAATTTTCCATCTCGAATTTAACAAAATCTCCGCTGTCTTTTTTTAACCATAAATTTACATTGGTATGTAATCTTGATATAAAGTAAGCTTCCTTTTTTTCAATGTCCATGAATGTATTACACGTCCAATACCCAAGATCAAAAATAACTAAATCATTTTTATTTATCTTATGAGTTATCAATTCAGAATATTTTTGATCAGGCAATGTACCCTTTGTTATTTCAAAAGAATGCATGATACCTGCTTTATACTCATAAAAAAGTTGAACTTTACATCCAGCCGGTGATCCATTACCTCCCGAGCCGGGAAAATTTTTTCTTAAGCCAGGTGAAATATTCCAGCTCGAACTATCTGCCAATTTAATTTCATTAAATTTTTCTAATAATGGTGTTTCCACCTTGCAGTCCCCATGGATTTTTTGAAAAATAGTATATTGCAAACAGCGCTTAAAGAACAAAGCTCCTTTTTCGTTAAACTTTTTGTGCACTGCTGTCCTTGATACTTTTTTGAAAAATAAGACGGCTAAATTTCTCAGAGAAACAGGAAGTTGCCTTGATGAGTGAAAAACTAATGATAGAAGCAGATCATATGCATCGATTTTTCTTTCTCTTTTAATAAATCCTGTTTCTATTGCAATTTCACTTATTCTTTCTTTGTTTATCATTTGTTCCAGACTTTGATTTAACATTCAGAACCTCGCCTTTAGTCTGCATTATTGATTCTTCAATATACTCATTAACCATTTTTTTAAAGGTTACGTAATTATCATTTCTTTTGGTAATCTCTTCAACTTTGTCTTCGGGGATGCTTAAAGTATGACCCTTCCCGTTAAAAGTAAAACTCAGGTGGTAGTACGGACCATGTTTTATCGGATCTTTTTCTCTCTTGCAGATGCAATTGGGTGTTCCGCATACATTGTATTGCTTTGTAACTTTTCCGGGCATGATTGGCCCGATATCGTCTAAGATTTTAGATATTTTTTTTGACATTCAGATACTCCTCCTATATTAAACCGTATCATTTAAATGATACGGTTTAATATATATAAAAAAATTGCAAGTTTTTTTTCTTGCAATAATTTTTTTTTAAATATTTTGATGGTTTATTTATAATGTGTACTAAAGTATTCTTAAGTTAACACGTATGGGTTGCAACCCCTTGCTCTAAATAGCAACTTGCTCTAGTTGAAAATCTCCATTATTCCTTTACCGCCGGGATTTTCAATCACACCCTTTTCTGTAATAATCGCGCTTATATTCGCTGCAGGTGTTACGTCAAATGACGGGTTGAGGATTTTAACACCCTCGGGGGCGATCTGGACATTTTTTACATATGCGACTTCTTCGATACTTCTGT
>CAZRCF010000424.1:0-2506 GCA_964598505.1 uncultured Lentimicrobiaceae bacterium
TTTACTTCAAAAGTAAAAATATATTTTGAAAAAACAAAGAAGTAGATTGAAATATAAATAAAGGGTTGAATTGATAATTTTAAAAAGGTGTTATATTATTAGCTCATTTACTTAAATAATTATTAGCTCTATCAATCAACTCATTATCAACACCTAAAACTTTAGCAATTTCGAGAGCTTGCATTGTTATGTTTTCAGTATTATTTTCAGCCAATGAGTAATCCATAAAATTATTAATATTATTGATAGTTAAGTTTTCCGATAATTTTTCGGCTATTAACCCTTTAACTCTCAACTTTCGGCAATTTGATTTTATTCCGCTGTAATGCGTTGTAATTAAACTTCTTATATTTTTCGATTCTAAAATATCGATAGTTGCATTTACAATTGCTTTACCCTCTTCGGGATTTGTTGTTCGAGCTAATTCGTCGATTAAAACTAAAACTCTGTTGTTTGATTTTACTGTTGTAATTATTTCATTAACATTAAGCATTTCGGAGGCATAAGATGATAATCCGGTTAATTCCGATTGCTCATCGCCAATACTTAACATTATTTTATCTACTGGAACAATTTCTGCCGAAATTGCCGGAATGAAAAATCCAAATTGAAACAGATATTGTGCTAATGCAATTGTTTTTAGCAAAACTGTTTTTCCACCCATATTTACGCCGGTTATCAAACATGGGGATTGGTATAAACAAATATCAATTGGTTGAAAATCTTTATTTTGAAGATTTAATAATGCTTTTATTTGAGGATTAAAAAGACTTTTAAATATCGTGTTTTGTGAGGCAATTATGGGTTTACACAAATTCATATCTTTAGCCTGCTGAGCTTTTGCTAAAAGAATATCTAAATATGCAATATTATTTAATGCTGTTTCTAAAAACAGTGCATAAGCAAAAAGTTGTTTTGATAATTCTTGATGGATTTTATCTTCTAATTCAACACTTTTTTGTCGAATAATTTCAGCAGCTTCAAGGTCTTCATTCTGTATTTGTTTATATCTGTTTCTAAGTTGTTCAAGTTCTTTGTTATATGACGAATAGATATAAAAATGTGGTATTCGTTGTTTGTCAGGGTCAAGAATTTCAATTACGTTTTCTAAATTTGGTAATGAAATATTTGAAAAATTAATATTTTCCAAAATATCACTAATTTCTGAAACAAGAATACAAAAACGCTTAATTTCAAAAAGTTCAATATCGTCAAGCGTGGCTGCTTTTGCAAGATTTTTTATTGTTCCATTTATATCGTGGATTTGTTCGAGTTTAATACCTAAATTATTTATAAAATCAGCATTTTCATTTTTTGAAATGGTTAAAACCATCATTGATAAATTATCAATCTCTTTTGCCAATTGTTGTTCATTGGTAATAAATGGTAATGAAAGTAAATACCGTTTTGCCAAACTCGATTTTAATTCAAGTTTATCAATCATAAACCTTAATCCGTTTATTTTATTGATTATGTCGCTTAATATTATCATTTATTATAGTTTTTTTACATCATAAACAGGTATTTGCAAACTGTCGGCAATGGCTATTTGTAGATCTTTTGAATTTAAATTATATCCTTGCGGCGATGTTGGATTTATACAAACTGCTATTAGTTTTGTGCGTAATAAAACTTTAATTTTACCACCGCGTTTAATAAAAGCATTATAGGCTTCGTGCGAGACAAATATTTTTGTAAAGTCTTTCACTATCAATACAATATCTTCAATGTTTTTTTGAATTCTCAGAAAATTTAGCAATTTATCGCTAATAGCTCCAGTTGCATAAATAGTGTTTCCATATCGGAAAAGTTGCTCTTTTTTTTGTTCTAACAAAAACACCGAAGGAATATCTAAATCATAAATATTTCCCTCAGAATCTATCGACCATAAACCATTTTCTAATTGTAATAATTTATCATTAATTGTTGATTTGTATTCTTCTATATTAATTAAATTATAAACAAACTTAGTTTTTTTAACAAGTTGAGAAATATTTGCCGAAACAGCAGCACCAGTTGATAAAATCATACTTTCGGTTACTGCCGGCGAGCTTAAACTAAGCCGCGAAAGTGCTCCATCTACAATTGTTGTGTCAATACCATATTTTTGCATCGAATCAATTGTGTTTTTAAGCCAAATTGTATCCGAAGGACCTGAAAATATAATTTTGCCATTACTTAACGATTTTGCAGTAATAAGCCTTCCAATAGATGTACTACGTTCGCTAATATCTAATATTTCGGAAATCAATTTACGCTCTTTATAGTGTTTTTCGGAAGTAACAAAGACAATATTTTCATATAATTCAATCTCCGGTTTTGCTGTTTCGGTAACTTGATCAACGCTTTCGCCATCTATACCAATAGATGTAATAGCAATTTTTTTACCCGAGTTTTTTAATCGCTGCAAAACATAGTTCAAACACTCAGTTTTACCTGTGTTTTTCTCCATTCCAACAATTGAGAGACTTTTATATTTTAATATGTCATCAATAAAAGGCATTAT
>CAZRCF010000425.1:0-2504 GCA_964598505.1 uncultured Lentimicrobiaceae bacterium
CATCTGCAAACACCATAATAACAGCTTTTAGCAGAGTAATGAAATGGTTTTCCGACTTAAAGGCACTTGCATTTAAAGATAAAGCGGATTGGCTTGAGGATATTGAAAATAAACCAAATGTTTTTCCGCCAAGTAATCACACTCACGAAAATTATGTTATCAAAGTTGCAGGTAAAGATTTATCAACAAATGATTATACGAATACTGAAAAATCTAAATTAGAAAATATTGAGGCAAATGCAACAAATTACACAGATGATAAAGCAGATGCACGAGTTGCAGCCGGTATTTCAAATAAAGTTGATAAAGTTGCAGGTAAAGATTTATCAACAAATGATTATACGAATACTGAAAAATCTAAATTAGAAGGTATTGAGGCAAATGCAACCAATTATACCGATACTAAGGCAGATGCTCGCGTAGCTGCAGGTATTACAAATAAAGTAGATAAAGTTTTAGGTAAAGAGTTATATACTAATGACAATTATGGTTTTGGTTATTTATATAATCAAGCTGTAGTTAATAGTAATAAATTATTTATTGAGGGTTGGCATATACCAACAGTTACAGAATTACAAACAGTTGGTTTTAATAATTACACAAATTGGAAAACTTTATGTTCCGCCAGATTAGTAAGCGATGATATTTTTGGTTGGAATAGCTTATTAGGTGCTAATTTAAAAAAATTTAACTTGTTACCAAATGGAATGCGAGATGGCAATAGTGGCTTTTTATATAAAAATACTCAAAGCTCTATTTGGTCAAGTTCAAAAAATGGTCTTGGTGAGAATATTTGGTATGATAATTGGCAATGGTCTGAAAATTCAACCGGAGCAACAAGAGGTAAAGGTATAAGACTTATTAAAGATGATGCTATTGGCTGGTATGAAGGTATGCAAATTATTATCGATGGTAAATATTATGATACTATTAAAATTGGTTCGCAAATTTGGTTAGCACAAAATTTATCAGCCAAAAAATTTGCTGATGGAACACCAATAATTAATATTACTTCAAATTATACATGGAGTACAAGTGGTGGAACATTTGGTAACCCTGCATATTGTGCTTATGATAATTTAGAAAGTAATGTTTGGACAAGTGGTTCAAATGATTATTCTGATGCTGAAAAATTAAAATTAGCAGGAATTGAAGCAAATGCAACAAATTATACAGATGTAAAGGCTGATGCTCGTGTAGTTGCAGGTATAGTAAGAAAGGCAGATAAACCAGTTGCAAGTATGATTATGACATTTGAATCAGGTTCTGTTGAATTAGATTATACTTTAGAAGATTGGCAAGTATTAATAGGTATAGATACAATTTATTCTGTAGTTAAAGACCAATTAAAAATAACATTATTAATTGATATTGAGGACGTTTTGCCCTCAACTTTAACATCTATTTTAGAAAACAATACAAGCATATTATCTTTAGAAACTAATTTATTCGGTACAATTGAAGCTGATGCATTAAGAAGTTCATCAATAGTCAGTTGTAATTTGAATTGTGAACAAATTGAAACAACTGTTTTTAAAAACTGTACATCATTAGAAACATTTGCTTCTACGTGTGCTGAAATTAAAGCTGAAGTATTTTTCTATTGCACACAAATATATTATATCTCATTAAAAAATTGTTTAAATCTCGGTGGCGATGTTGGTTATACAGGAGTATTTGAAGGAGTAACCACTTTAGAAACTTTAATTGTTCCATTTGCATTATCGAAAAACAATAATGGTGGATTAGATGGCGATTTAGCCTATGCTTTAGCAAACAACCCGGCTTTAGCATCAATTACTTGGATTAAAAGCTTAGATGATATAATAGAAATAGGCGAAACTTCAAGCACAGCTCACAGAGGGGATCATGGCGAAACTGCTTACGAACATAGTCAAGCAACACACGCCTCAGCAAACGCACAAAAAAATAGTGATATCACTCAAGAAGAGATTGAAGCAAAATTAATAGGTGAAATTACTACACATAAACATTATAAAGCATTTGGAAGTATATATTTATTTGGTGGTTCGACAAGTCAGCAAATATTTGTAAATAATATCATCAAAATAAATCAATTTTTAAATAATGGAAGTTATAATAATATAACTGTTGACCATGCGAATGATAACATTACTATACCGAAAATAGGCAAATATTTTGTGAGTTTTAATTTTTCCGGAAAATACTCAGCGGCACTTAATGTATTAGCATACTTTTTTATATATATAAATGGAGTTAAGGTTAATGATGTTACAACGCAACTACAAATAATTAATAATTACGACTTTTCAATAGCAATGAGTGGAATATTAAATGTTGATAGCAGTAATTCTGTAATAGATGTTAGAGTAAGTCATGACTATGCTGGTAATCCATATTTGTACGCTAAAGTTGCTAACTTATCGGTAATGCATTTATATTAATTTAAATTTTAAAAAAAAATGACAACAGAGGAAATTTTCGCTTTAATAATGCAAGAGAAAGCAAATCAACCTACATTA
>CAZRCF010000426.1:0-2498 GCA_964598505.1 uncultured Lentimicrobiaceae bacterium
TTTGACCTCTTGAAAATATCATCTATAATATAGCCTACTTTTTGACCTATACGCCGCAACTTCGCATTTTTTATATTATTAAAGATTGCAACTTCAATTTATTTATATAGTAAGCTACCAACTTCGCACAACCTTAATAAAATATATACTATTTTTGTGAAAAAATAAATAATGGATAATATATTTTCAGAATTAAAAAGCAAAATAAAAGGCGAATTATATACCGATAATATTCATAAATTAATATATGCAACCGATGCTTCGGCTTATCGCGAAATTCCATTGGGCGTAGTTTATCCTTTTGATAAAAATGATATTCATACTATAATTAAATTTTCTTCTGAAAATAAAATTACAATTATTCCCCGTGCTGCGGGTACTTCGCTTGCAGGACAAGTAGTGGGAAATGGATTAATTGTTGATATTTCAAAATATCTTACTAATATTATTGAAATAAATAATAAAGAAAAATGGGTTATTGTTCAGCCGGGTGTTATTCGCGATGAGCTTAATAGAATTACAGCTAAAGATGATCTGTTTTTTGCTCCCGAAACCTCAACATCAAACCGTTGTATGGTTGGCGGAATGGTTAGCAATAATTCGTGTGGGGCAAATTCGCTTATTTACGGAAGCACCCGCGACCATATTATCTCAATTAAAGCCATTTTGCACGATAACACAGAGGTTGAATTTCATGAATTAAACCAAGATGAATTTGATGAAAAAACACGATTAAACAATAGCGAGGGCGATTTATATCGTCATATTGAAATTGCTTTAAAAGATGAAAAATTAAAAAGTGAAATAGAAACTCAATTTCCCGACCCAATATTAAAACGAAGAAATACAGGCTACGCCATTGATTTACTTGCCAATACAACACCTTTTGGAAACCAAAAACGAAAATTTAATTTTTGCCATTTAATTGCAGGTTCCGAAGGAACTCTCTGTTTTATTACTGAAATAAAGGTAAATTTAGAACCTTTGCCACCAAAATATAGAGGTTTACTCTGCATTCACACAAATTCAGTTATTGACGCATTAAAAGCAAATTTAATTGCACTTAAATTTAAGCCGCAAGCTGTTGAATTAATGGACGATGAGATTTTAAAACTCACTCACCAAAATATAGAACAAGAAAAAAACAGATTTTTTATTCAAGGCGAGCCTGGAGCAATTGTTATTGTTGATTTTGCCGAAAATTCGGATGCTGAATTACAAGAAAAATGTAAAAAAATTGAAGAACAAACAAAAACTGCCCAATTAGGTTATTATTTTCCTCTTATTACAGGCGATGATATGAAAAAAGTTTGGGATTTGCGTAAAGCCGGTCTTGGAATTTTATCGAATATGGCTGGTGATGCCAAACCTGTTCCGGTAATTGAAGATACTGCTGTTAATCCAGAATTACTACCTCAATATATCGAAGATTTTAATTTAATACTGAAAAAACATCGATTAAGCTGTGTATATCATGCACATATTGGTACTGGTGAAATTCACCTTCGACCAATACTTAATTTAAAATCAAAAGCCGATGTAGAATTATTTCATACAATTGCTCTTGAAACAGCAAAGTTGGTTAAAAAATATAATGGTTCGTTAAGTGGCGAACATGGCGATGGACGTTTGCGAGGAGAATTTATTCCGCTTATGCTTGGCGAAACCGTTTATCAATCTTTTATAGATTTGAAAAAAACTTGGGACCCAAA
The DNA here is from genome assembly GCA_964598505.1 of uncultured Lentimicrobiaceae bacterium. Classification (GTDB taxonomy): domain Bacteria; phylum Bacteroidota; class Bacteroidia; order Bacteroidales; family WCHB1-69; genus CAZRCF01. The sequence goes on from CAZRCF010000426.1 coordinate 1,713, forward strand.
TGGTATTTTCAATTCCGGAAAAATAACCGATACTCCTCCAATGAATCAATTTTTGCGTTACGAACCTGGCGTGTTAACAAAAGAAATTGACACAATTTTCGATTTTTCTGCAACAGCAGGAATAATTAGAGCAGTTGAAAAATGTAACGGTTCGGGCGATTGCCGAAAAACAATACTTGCTGGCGGAACTATGTGCCCATCGTACCAAGCTACTCTCGATGAAAAAAATGTAACTCGTGCCAGAGCTAATATTTTACGTGAATTTTTAACAAATTCCCCGAAAAAAAATCCATTCAATCATAAAGAAATATATGAAGTAATGGATTTATGTTTAAGCTGCAAAGCCTGCAAAGCCGAATGTCCATCAAATGTTGATATTACTAAATTTAAAGCCGAATTTTTACAACATTATTACGATTCTCATAATGTTCCATTACGTTCGTTTATGATAGGCAACTTCCCATATATCAATAAAATAGGGTCAATTGTGCCAACTGTTTTTAATTTCTTTGCCACAAATTTATTTACTAGCTATATTATAAAGAAAGCATTAGGTTTTGCTCCAAAACGAACTATTCCAACTGTTTATAAAATAACACTTAGAAATTGGTATAAAAAAAACTATAAACCTCTTAAAAATCCTTTAAAAACCGTTTATCTTTTTGCAGATGAATTTACCGATATAAACGACACTCCAATAGGAATAAAAGCAATTAAACTTCTTAATAATCTTGGTTATGAAGTTAAAATTATAAAACATTGTTTTAGTGGAAGAACATACTTATC
>CAZRCF010000427.1:0-2494 GCA_964598505.1 uncultured Lentimicrobiaceae bacterium
CCTATGATTTAATAATTTGGTTTTCATACTTTTTCCTTTTCACTTTTTCCTTTTTCCTTTTTACTTTTTACTTTTTACTTTTTACTTTTTCCTTTTTCCTTTTTACTTATAATGCACGCCTCGCTGCTTTTTAGTTTTTTTAGAGGGTTTAGTAACTCAATAATCATTTACAATTTACCATTAACAATTAACCATTAATTTCTATCGCTTTTTTGATTAGGTCGTGATTAACGTTGGAACTGGTGTAAATTTCATACTTTTATTTTTAATTAATTATTTAATGCGTAATTTTGTTTTAATATACATAAGTTGATTAATCTAAAACTCTTCTATTAAAAAGAAAATAGCCAAAATTTAAACCAAAAGTTACAGGATTTTCGGCATTATAAAAATAATTTAGCACAACACTTAATGGTCCAAAACGAGTATTATAAACCACAGCACCAGAAACAATTAATGCTCTATGCTCGAATATATTTCCAAATTTTGGTGAACTGTCGGGATTTTTAAGTATCGATGAAATTGGCTGATAATAGTAGCCTTCGGCACGAAAATCAAGCCCTTTTACTATATTGAAAATATTTTTTATTCCAAGCGACATAAAGTTATAATCGCGAAATTGAGGCAAAAACATTGAATTAATTTCGGGTATAGGCGAGAAAATTGGCGATCTTAATTTGCTTGATGTATATGTTGAAAACAATGATTGACTAGTAATATTTCCATCTAAATAAATACCAATAATATATTTGCGGTTTACTGGGTAATAGTTATTATATTTTATGCGTATAGCTGCCCAATTATGCTTTTTCGATTGTAAAAGATTATTTAACGAAGTAGTGCCGGGTATATTTTGTTCGTTACCATTAATTATTCTAAATTTCATTGAAAATAATTTACCTTGAGTTGAATAGTATGGATTTTTTTGGGTATTATATTCGTACATTATGTAAGGTGTAAACATATCAAAATTATTTACATCGTATTTATCGTTGCGAGTAAAACTATTTGTTTGATAATAACTATCTTTAAGCCCAGCAATTGTAAGTCCAAACTCCCACTTTGCATTATTTGCCGATGGAAAAGCAAAATTAAAATTTAAAAAATTTTCATTCTGGATAAGAAATGATGGAGTTTCGTCGCCAAAAAAGGAACGCGATGTGTTAAAAAAATTGAATTGATTAAACCCTAAATTTATTTCCTGATAAAAAGGTTTTTCGCCCGGGTAATCCATACGTGCAGAAATAATACCTGAGTTATAAAAACGACCAAGATAAGCATTGCCATATAAGTTAAACCCCTGAACACCAAATTGCTTGTATTTTAACTCTAAAAATATATTTGTATAAGCATTTGATGAAATATTCCCCCCAAAAAGTAATTGAAAAGTTTTATCTCGTTTAATATCGAGCAGTAAATCGTATTTTAAAGTTTCGGGATTGAATTTTAATCGTGGATAAATGTATTCAATTTTATCATCGGCTATTAGTTTAAAATACTCTTTTTTAACATCTTCAAGGGTTGACGAATCGCTTCTATTAGTAAGCAACTTATTAATATATTGCGATTGCATTTTATTAAGTCCGCTAACTGCAATATCTCCTACAATTAGCTGTGGCATTTTATCTCTGAAATCTTTTCGACGTAATATAACGCTCCATTGCGGCAAACTATCTTGTACAAATAATCTAATTTGTGGAATTTTTTCTTTAGCAGCATTATAGCCATTTTGTATAAACTCTTTCGATTTTGAAAAATCGGTAACATTAACATCGGCAATTTTAGGCTCAATTAAAACGCCATTTTCGCAGCCAATTTCATAGCTATTATTTATCATTAGCATATTTTCAACAATGCTTAATAAGTTATCAGAATTTGGGGTTTTATTGTTATGAGCAACCTTGCTGCCAATAATAATATCGGGATTAAAATCAGTGTAAGCAACATCGGCAGGAAAATTATTTTTCATTCCGCCATCGTACATAATGTTTCCATTTATGGTAATAGGTTTAAAGTAAAAAGGGAAAGTCATTGAAGCTCTAACTGCTTCGCCTAAATTACCGGTACGTTGAACTTCGGCTTCATTTTTATTCAAATTAGTAGCAATACACCTAAATGGAATAAACAAGCTATCGAAATTTCTTTTTGCAACTGTGGTAGCTCCGCTAAAAAATTCCATAAAAGCAAAATCCATTTGAAAAGGAGAAATTAAATGTGTAGGCAACGAAGGACTAAGAATTGAATCCCAGTCAAATTTAAGTTTTATCCAAGTAGGGTTTGGGTCTTTTTTCTTGAAATAATATATATATTTATCTTCAATAGCACCTGTTGACCAATTAATAAATTCGGGACTTAAAAAAAGTTTTTCTATTTCATCGGGTGAGTATCCGGCTGCATATAAACCACCAACCATAGCACCGGCAGATGTTCCGGTTATAAAATCAATAGGAATTCCTGCTTCTTCTAAGGCTCTAATAACGCCAATATGTGCAAC
>CAZRCF010000428.1:0-2492 GCA_964598505.1 uncultured Lentimicrobiaceae bacterium
TATGGATTTGTTACGAATACTTTTCCGTTCGACAATAATAATTCTTCAGTCCATCCGGTACAAGAAATTTGTCCGGAAATTGAATTATTACTTAAATTAACAATTGTAATATTATTTGAATACAGGTCTGTAATGTATGCCTTAGAGCTATTTACTGGTAAAAAATAGCGTGGCGAAGTTAAACCATTAATAGTTCCGGTTGATATAAATGTTTCTTGGTTTACAATTTCAATTTTATTTGAATTATTTATAACTAAATATACCTTACCATTAAAGAAATACATCGATTGACAAACATCTCCTAGCGGTCTATTATTGGCTGGTTGAAATAAGTCTTCGGTAACACTGTTTGTGGTTTCATCGTAAAAACTAATTTTTGCATTACCTAAATTATAATTTCCTTCATTTGTAATATAAATTCCGTTTAAATTTGAAGGTATATTAATTTTTTCTTCAATTTTTGGTTCATCTTTTTTACATGAAAACAATATTAAAATAGAAAATATATTTAATAAAATAAATATGAGTTTTTTATTCATGTTTGATAATTATTTTTTGAGTAAATTTTGTTAATGATGTTTTTAATTCAATAAAATATACACCGTTTTTAATGTTTGAAACATTTATGTTAATTTTGTTATTGTTTTTACCTGTAAAGTTGCTATTAAATACTTCACTTCCAAGTATATCAATAATCGATATTTTTATAGGTTCATTATTAATATCAAAGAATTTAATATTAATATTATCTATTACTGGATTTGGGAAAACCGAAAAGCTAAAAGTTATATTTTCGTTTATTATTTCAGATGGATTTTTTGAATTAATTACACCAACCGCATCTAAATCAAATCCACTTGAAGGAAATGGTGTACACCAAGGATCATTAATTTTATGTCCAAATTGATCGTGTTGTGCATAAATTGCCTGAATACAACCAACTACATCGATTATTTTAATATGTGTAATTGAGTTAATATCTAATTCGTTTATGGTATCAAGTTGTTGCAAGTCAAAAGGAGTTCCATACATTGCTCTATATTTGCCGGCAAAATTATCAATTTTAGTAGCATCAACATGTCCAAATCCATCAATTTGCAATGTATCTTGAGTTAGCGATGTGCAAGGAAATCTATAATAATTAATCCCATCGGAACTAACTTCAACAAAAGCCAATTCAAGAAAAGTATCACTAAACGAATTTTCGAATATTGCAAAATCGTATCCTGCTCCATTTTTAATTGGATTTTCAAAAGTAATAATTGCCGAACCGCCATCACCTAAACTAACAACTCCATTTCCAGCTTTCCCAATTACCATTGAACTATCACCGGAAGTTGCTAAACCTAAACTTTGATTTGAAATATCTTGAAATCCACGATTAACAGAGCAAGTTTTCGCCCATTCAATAAAGATTGAACTATCGCAATGTATTGCAGTTGAACCAATTTGACCTGCTTGCGGAGCAAATTGACCAATTGCAAATATATTAACCATAAATAGCAAATAAACCATTATTAAATATTTCATCTTTCTACGTTTGAGTTTTGTATTTTTTTAAATCATTAGCTTTTCAATGTTATCTTCTCTTTTCTTTTTTCTTTTCCCTTTTACTTTTTACTTTTACCTTTTTACTTCTTGATAAAAGTTTTATTTTCAACAAAGTTTTTCCCTTTTACTCTTAATTGATATATCCCTTTAGCAAAGTTTGATGTTAAAATACTATTGTTTTTCGAATTTATTATTTTTGAGTAAATCAACTTTCCTGTAAAATCAAAAACTTCAATTTCAAAAGTTTCTAATTCAAATTGCGATAAATTGATATTTAAAATATCTGTTGTTGGATTTGGAAATATTGATATAATATTATTTGAGTTAAACTCCGAAACATTAACACCTGAATTTGAGGTTGTGAAATTATCAATACAAAAAAACAGAGGGGTGCATATTCCATAAGGTCCAACATCACTTGATTCTAGTTCAAAAACTAAACTATCAACATTTCCAAGAGATTTTAAGTTGACCCATTTCCAATCTTTTACTATGTAGTCTTGGTTATTGTTTGCAAATCTATAATCAGCCAAATAAAACATAAATTTTTCTTCAGCAAGCGCACCACCAAAGTATTTACGAATTGTTAGCAAAAAGAAATCAGGATCATTTCCAGTTGTTCCACCAAATTTTTTAGCATAGCCATCGCCATCTTTCATACTATTTGCAGCAAAAGTCCCATTAGTAACCCAAAATCCGTTAACAATTTTCCCAGCCGCATCGCCAATTAGTTTTATTTTAGCATTTTGTTGTCCAACTATGTAAGTATTAGAGTTATAACCTGAGCCGGTGCGAGATGAATACATATTAAAATACCCCGAAGTAGTTGAATCTTTCATACTACTTATTGCCCAACCGCTTGCCCACATTCCACCATAAGCAGTATCGTAATAGTTGTCAAACGAAGCATTGCCATTGATAAAATTTGTTCCTAATGGTTG
>CAZRCF010000429.1:0-2222 GCA_964598505.1 uncultured Lentimicrobiaceae bacterium
CAAAAATTCCGAGCCCCTGCTTTTTTTTAGGGGGCAGAAGTGAAATCACCTGTAATAGATGTTTAAACCTAAGTTTGTAGTTTTCTAACTTACTTACCGCCGAAACTTTTTAAAAATCTGGATGAACGTGCTTTAATTTTAAAATAGCCTGTAAATATCGACCGGAAGGTTTATCTACTTGTAGGTTGTAAATATAACTCACATGCACATCAAACGTATGAAGAAGGGGGATGTTGTTTATCTGGCTCAATATGAGACGTACAGAGAAGAGGGGAAAGTAAAAACCAGATTCATCAAATACCTCGGTAAGGAAGGAGATGTGAAGGGGGTACCTCTTCCGAAAAAGTCAGCTCATATTCAAACGCCACTTTATCCTGAAAGATCCAAAAGCGCTGGCGAGGTAAAACTTATGTGGACCATTGCTGAAAAAACTCTCAATATGTCCAAAATCATCGATAAAATATGTTGTGGAAATGAAAATATTGAGGGAAAATCTCCCGGAAAAATATTGACTGCGTGGGCAATCAATAAGGCAACAAATCCAGAGAGTGCCACAAATCTTAGTGAATGGGTCAAAACAACCGTCATCCCGGATCTATTCGCGATCCCTGACGACTATTTTACAGACAGTGCGTTCTATACTGCATTGGACCGTGTTTGTTTCAAAGATAATACTGCTGACGGGTATACTGACTTTGGTCAGTTAATATGCGATGAACTTTTCAGACATTGGCGTTCGCAAAACCCACTCAATACCAAAAAAACAGAAATCCTGGCATATGATCTGACCCCAGTGCTGATTTTTGGAAGTGGAGATGATCTCGGTGAGAAAGGGTACAATTCAAAAAAAGCAAACCGGAAACAGATTAATTTGTGCGTTTTAGTCTCAAAATGGGATAAAACTCCCGTTTCTTACTTTATATTACCGGGAAATTTCAACTCAATGTCGTCAGTTAAAGATCTGCTGGTAACGTTAATTGATTTGTCGTTTACGCCAGGAACCCTGATTTGGGATCGGGGAAACACTTCCGAAGATTCGATTATAGATATTGAAAATATGGGTTGGAAACTTATCTGTGGGGTCTCGACAGTTTCGAATGAAGCAATTTCACTCGGAGAAGCGATGGATGTTCCAATCCACGTCTCCAACCTGGTTAAATCGACCGAAAAAAGTGCTTTGTATGCAATGAGAGCAGAAGGCGAATTGTTCGGGAGACAGAATGCCGGAGTTGTCTACGTTAATTTATCGAAGAGAATGGGATTGTGTGATGCCAGAAACAAAATTTTAAAGGACATTGGTGACGATTTGGATTTGTTAACTAATGATTTAGGGGGACTTCACGAGAAGAAAATAAACGAAAAAATTTCCGAATTAGTGGGCAATTACGGGGAATTTTTTAAATTTGAAATTAGTCCGGTCGATGATAATTATTCACTGAAATGGGAATATGATTTTAAAGCGATCGATACAGCTGCATCTTTTGATGGGAAATATCTATTATATTCAACAGATACGTCGCTAAAAGCAACTGATGTTGTAAAGGAATACATTGGAAAGGATTTCGTCGAAAAGACGTTCGAGACTATGAAATCATATCTGAAACTCGCTCCTGTCCGGCATTGGCGGAATACTCGGATTCGGGCGTTTTTTTTCATCAATATGCTGGCTCTTTGGTTAAGGAAAGTATACGATCTCCGCTTAAACCAAATCAAGGGTAAAAAACGAGGATATGGTTTCGATGAATTGTTGAGACGCTTAAGGAGAGTATCTTATGTCGAGATTGAATGTGAGAACGGGGAGAAAGCATTCTGGTACCTTAATCTCAATGAAGGACTCGTTGACCAATTGAAATTAATGGGGTTCAAAAATTTGTTTGAAGAAAAGAGGTTGTGCCAAGTGTAGGTTATAAATCTACAAACTTAGGTTCTTGTACGAGGGAATATTTTGAGAATCAGTCGAATAATGACTCATGATTTTTTGTATAAATATGACTATGTCATCGATCTGAACGTTAGTGAACGGATAACTATAATTCACGGTCCCAATGGATGCGGTAAAACCAATCTTTTAAAATTTATATACAAATTATTTAACAAAAAATTTTGGGACTTGAGACAGATTCCATTTAAAGTTATACGAATCTTCTTTGATAGTGGTGAAGAGTTGCGTGTTTACTCAACTTTTTTTCAGCTAGCCCGAGAATATCTGAATGATCCATATT
>CAZRCF010000429.1:2232-2475 GCA_964598505.1 uncultured Lentimicrobiaceae bacterium
AAGGGCACGGGGTCAGCCAGCCAAACAAATATTGAAAAATGAAATTGGTGTAATTCCCAAAATTCTTGAAGATATTTGTGATAAAAATCAAGTTTTTTTCATCCAGACCCAACGAATTATTACATTTGATAAACGGCAAAATCATCTTCCAATAAACGAGTTAGTCAAATGCTCTGAAGAATTGAAGAGAGGTATTTCAAAATGGCAAAAAAATGTTGATAAGCAAAACATCCAATTTTCTAA
>CAZRCF010000430.1:0-2463 GCA_964598505.1 uncultured Lentimicrobiaceae bacterium
CGCATATTATTGCTACCACAGCTTGTGGAAGCTTGAAAGAAGAAATCAAACCTGGCGATATGGTAGCTCCCGACCAATTTATTGATTTTACCAAACATCGCCCTACTACATTTTTTGAAAGTTTTGAACCCAATAACCCTACTCATACATCAATGGCTGATCCATTCGATAATGAATTAAGGCAATTAATTATTGCAACAGCTTCGGAATTAAAATTTAAAATCCACCACAATGGAACAATTGTTACCATTGAAGGACCAAGATTTTCAACTAAGGCTGAATCTAATATGTTCAGAAACTGGGGTGCCGATTTAATCAATATGAGTACCGCTCCCGAAGCTATTTTAGCCAACGAAGCCCAAATTCCTTATGCTGCTATTGCTTTAAGTACCGATTATGATTGTTGGAAAACAGATACAGAGCCTGTTTCTTGGGAAAGTGTTTTAGACGTTTTTAATAAAAATGCAGAAAATGTTACTCGGTTATTGTTTGAAATCATTCAGAGATTAAACTATTGGGAACTCTTTTGAATATTCTCTATAAATATTTATCAAGTCTAATTTTTTTATGAACTTTATTATAATAACATTAATTTTGCAAAAAAATAATTGATGCAGGGCGACACAATTTCATATAATTCAGTACGAGATACAAATTTTAATATTTATTGTAAGCCCAACACTTCTCATATTACAACCAAAGCCGATTCGCTTCAACTTCAAACCGATTCATTAAATTATAAATATCTTTTAACAAGTAGATTTAAAAACCTTAATTGCGAAAACGATACGTTACCTACTATAGCATTAAGAGAATCAATGTTTACAACTCATCAGCTTAAAGTTAAAAACATTACTACTCTAATACGGAAAGAACTCTCAACTGATTGGTTGTTGCTACTATTACTACTTTGCTTTTCGTTATTAGCATGGATACTTACATTTTCTCGCAAAAGAGTAAATCAAATTATAAAAGCTACTTATACAAATAGAACTATTAATCAACTAATTAGAGATGGGGATTTGTTTAAAGAGAGAATAGCTGTAGCCTTTATCGTTATTTACTTTATAAGTATTTCTCTTTTTGTTTTTCAAGCAACTCACTACTATTTGAATCTCAAGCAATTTGGATATTATTCTGTGTTTACCTTTTTTATAATTTTGGCTATAATTATTGCTCTTTATATTTTAAAGTTGTTAGCTACAAAATTCATTGGATTTGTATTTAAAAACAATATAGCTAATCATATTTATCTTTTAAATGGATTTATTTTTAATATTATTACAGGAATTTTATTGCTACCTTTATTACTTTTTATGATATATTCAAAAGGTGTAACAGCATCATTTGCAACAAATTTAAGTATTGCAATTGTTCTTGCATTGGCTGCATTAAGGTATCTCAGAAATATTATTATTGGTGTTAGTTTTTCAAAATTTTCTATTTTCTATTTATTTTTGTATCTTTGCACCCTCGAAATATTGCCAATATTAATCATAATAAAAGTTATTATTGGCTTGATTGATAGTAAATTGTAATTTTTTGATTCATATTACTGAAATAAATAATCTTATTTTATCTAAATAAAATAATTTTTGCTAACATAATTTAGCATGCAGCATTTCAGTTATTTAACATGTTTAATATAAATGAAAGTAAAAAATATCCTTATCTCTCAACCACCTCCAGCAGAAAATGAAAAATCGCCATATCGTGATTTAGCAGAAAAGTACAATTTAAAAATGGATTTCCATAAATTTTTTCAAATCGAAGGCATTCCTGGCAGAGAGTTTCGCTTAGATAGAATAAATATGGCTGATTATAATGCTATTATATTTACAAGTCGTCATGCTGTAGATCATTATTTCAGAATCGCCAAAGAAGTACGTTTTGATATTCCCGACACAACAAAGTACTTTTGTATTTCTGAAGCAATTGCACTTTATCTTCAAAAATATGTTCAATATCGCAAACGAAAAATCTTTCACGGGAAACAAACCTTTCCCGAACTAATGGATACTATTTTAAAACACAGGGAAGACAAATTTTTACTTCCTTGCTCCGATATTCATAAGCAAGATATGCCTGAATTGCTTGATAAACATGGAATAAGATACGCAAAAGCTATTATTTACAAAACCGTTGATAGCGATCTTAAATCTCTTGTTGATATTAACAAATATGATATGTTGGTTATTTTTAGTCCATCAGGAGTAAAATCACTTTTTAATAATTTTCCTGATTTTGAACAAGGCGAAAAAATTATTGCCGGTTTTGGACCAACTACTGCCACTGCTATTGCTGAAAGTGGCTTAAACCTTACTATTAATGCTCCCACAAAAACATCACCATCAATGACGATGGCAATTGAAGAATATTTGATAAAACTCGCAAAAAAGAAATAATACCAAAATGAATTATAAATTAATCCAAATAAATTTAAGGTATAATGCCGATCAGAAA
>CAZRCF010000431.1:0-1176 GCA_964598505.1 uncultured Lentimicrobiaceae bacterium
ATGGTTTTAGAGTTAATATGGGCTTTGGGGGCGAATATGACAAATATTTTAATTCCACATTTCAAAAATTGTTTATAGGAAATATACAACAAATTATCGACTATAACTCTTCATTAGAAATGATTAAATGGAATGTTTTTTTGCAAACAAATAAATCATTTTTTAATGATAAACTTACTTTATCGGCAGGTTTGCGTTCCGATGCAAATAACTATTCAACATCAATGAGCAATATGTTGCAACAAATATCGCCACGTTTTTCTTTATCTTATAACTTTGTTCCTAAATGGAATTTTAACTTTAGCACAGCTCAATATTATCAGCTACCTGCATACACAACTCTTGGATATAGAAATAATCAGGGAGTTTTAATAAATAAATCTAACAATTTGAAATATATCTCTGCATATCATTTAGTAGCTGGTTTTGAATATTTTCCTAAAGACAATATTAAAATAAGTGCAGAGGGATTTTTCAAATATTACCAAAACTATCCGTTTTCAATTAAAGATTCTATTCCTTTGGCAAGCAAAGGAACTGATTTTGGTGTTGTTGGCGACGAGGAAGTTTTATCCATTTCAAAAGGTAGAGCTTATGGGTTTGAACTATTTGCAAACAGAAAATTAAGTAAAAAACTTGATTTTACATTTGCTTATACCTTTGTTAGAAGCGAATTTCAAAATTTAAAAAACACATATATTCCTTCGGCATGGGATAATAAACATCTGTTTACAGCAATATTAAGCAAATCATTTAATAAAAATTGGAATATTGGTTTAAAATGGCGATATGTTGATGGTTCGCCTTATACTCCAATTGACGAAATAAATTCGAGTTACAAACTTGCTTGGGATAATCGAGGTAGAGGCATTATTGATTATTCTCGATTTAATGAACTTCGTTTGGGAGCATTTCATCAATTAGATATTCGTGTAGATAAAGCATTTTATTTTAAAAAATTAACGTTAACTATTTACACTGATATTCAAAATATTTATAATTTTAAAGCTGAATCTTCGCCAACTGTAGTATTAGATATTGACGCAAATGGCTCGCCAGTTATTATCAATCCTACTGAAACAATTAATTTACAACGTTATAAATTAAAATATCTGAACTCAAATGGTGGTGGCACAATTTTGCCAACAATTGGAATTATTGTTGAATTATAATTTA
>CAZRCF010000431.1:1276-2452 GCA_964598505.1 uncultured Lentimicrobiaceae bacterium
AATTGAAACAAATAAGTCAATTAATAGCATCACTTCTATTAAAATAAGCTTTTTTAAAGGGACAGAGCATAACTATCCACTTATGGCAATTTGGGCAGAGGATACAAATGGCAAATATTTGGAGACGTTTTTTGTTGCTCAGTCGGTTGCAAAAGGTATATTTGAACACGGAAAAGGAGATAAAGGCAAATGGCAGCCCGGTGCAGTTCGCCGTCCGGCAACATTACCTTACTGGGCTCATAAACGTAACGTTAAAGAGAAAGACGAATTATTCATTCCAACTCCTGAAACACCTATGCCAGATGCTATTTCGGGACCAACTCCTAAAAGCAATTTTGAATTAATAACAAAAAACTCAAATAATTATATGCATAGAGTTTTTAATATTATGTTTGAAATAAATCAATCGTGGGATTGGAATGAGTTTTGGACAAATGATAAATTTCCTGATGATAAAGAATATGCTACTTCAAGCCAACCATCAATAGTTTACCAAACCCAAATATCGCTTGATAGTTTAGGAAAAACATATCTTATGAAACCTATTGGGCATGGACATTATTCGGGCAAATCTGGTGAATTATTTAATGATTTATCAACAATAACTACTGCTTTAAAAATAGCTGATAGAATTATTGTTAAAATTGAAAAATAATTTGCTATTGTTTTACAAATTTCTGAATAGCCAAGTTTTGTTCCGTTATAACTTTCAGAAAATAAATTCCACTTGATAGCGAATTTACATCAATATTTATGTTGCTTTGGTTTTTGAATTCTAAATTTACAACCTCCTTACCTTGCATATTACAAATGCTTATATAAGTATCTTTTGGAAATATATTTATACATTTCACTGAAATTTTATCATTCACCGGATTAGGGAAAATTGAAAAAGAAATATCATTATTTGAATTATTATAAATACTGCTTGGGTTATTTGTTGCAACATTTGAACGCGAAGAGTTTATTGATTTAGTTGGATTGCATTGTTGCGGGCTAATAATTTCAACCTGATAATACACATATCCCGTTGGAGGAGTTAAATCGCTGTATTGTGTGCTTCCGCCAGAGGTTGTTCCAATTTGTTGCATATTATTTGCATCTGTACCTCTGTAAATCCTATACGTTGAAACTGTAAATCCTTGATAAGGTTCCCATATTAAATTCCAAACATTT
>CAZRCF010000432.1:0-1948 GCA_964598505.1 uncultured Lentimicrobiaceae bacterium
AAAGGAAAGAACAAGTACAAATATATAAAAAAACACGATAACGAGTAAAAGTAAAGCAAAAATTCAAGAAATTACGATGCCAGCCCACTCTGTCAAAAATAGAACCTTTGTCATACTGAACGCAGTGAAGTATCTATTTCATAAGGGATTCTTCGCTAAGGCTCAGAATGACAAAGTAGTGTATTGCTTTGCAATACAGACGTAAACGCCTTTACAAGATTTGTAATTGTTTTTGCCATTCACAGCCCCGCCCACCTCGCGTAATTTCGGGGCTTACACTGCTTTTTAGCGTTTTTAGATGATTTAGTAACTCAATAAACATTTATAGTACACCATTTACCAAGCACCATTTACCGGTTACCGTGTAAATTTAACAATTAACAATTATTATCAATCGCTTTTTTGATTAGGTCAGTTTTTAACGCTACCGTAGGAATGTATTGATTGTCACATTGAGCCTGACAAAAATAGAGATACAACAAATAAAATGAAACAAATAATTAAAACAAGCGTTTTTTGTGCAAACACTAATTACAAAGTATCCAAGGGACTTTTAATTTTCGTTTTAGTAGGAGTAGTAACGTGTGTATATATCTCTGTGGTTTTCAGATTTTTGTGTCCGAGTAATTCCTGAATAATTCTTATGTCGGTTCCGGTTTCGAGTAGGTGAGTAGCGTAACTATGTCTCATGCCATGAATACCAATTGTTTTTTTAATGCCAGCTTTTAACATTGCCGACTTGAATATTGCCTGTGCACTGCGAATACTGTATTGCCCACCATATTGCCCCTCGAAAAGATAAGTTTTTGGCTTATATTGTAGATAATATATTCGGAGTTCGGGCAATAATGATTCGGGCAAAACCACCACCCTGTCTTTTTTGCCTTTTGCCTGCTCGATACGTACAAGCATACTTGCACTGTCGATATCCGATATTTTTAAGTTTACAATTTCGCTTACTCGCAACCCCATACCATAACAGAGCTTAAGTAATACCCGGTGTTTTAAATTTTCGGTAGCAGCTATAATTTTCTTAATATCGATACGACTTAGCATTTTGGGCAATTTAGAAGGCATTTTAGGTCGTGGAATATCGAGAAACATTTTTTGGCGATGCAAAACCTGTTCAAAATAAAACTTTATTGCATTTATACGGCTATGTATTTCAGTTTCCGAAAGTTTAAGTTTATTATGACAATACAAAAAATAGCTTCGTAGTCGTTCGGGAGTTAATGAATCAATCGGATATGATTTTAATACATATAATAATTGTGCAAATTCGATAGAATAAGTACGCAAAGTATTTTCGCTGTATGCTTTAAGTTTAATTTGCTCCTGAAACCGAATAAAAGCCGGATAATTAACAAGATGGATTTTATTAATAACCTCCTTGCCAACTACAACTTGTTGCAAACCAAAAATGGCACGATTGTGTCGATTATCGGTAACATACCATGCTTGTTCGGAAGCCGACCACCAAGCCTTGGTTTGCGAGCGTAAAAAGTTAATTAGCTCTTGGTTTTTTTCAAAACGAATAAAAATTACATGTTTACCATGATGAACTCCATCTTGAAATTGAAATTGACCATTTGTAAAATTCATAATGCGTATTTTAAATATTCAATAAACAAGTATTTATTCCATAAATAATAACAATATATTGCTTTTACGCAACAAAGATATTAAATTTTTGTATTAATATGCAATTAGTTAAAGATTTATTGAAAATATTTTGATAAATTGCTTTTAAATATGAAAACTTTCGTATATTTGCATGTTAGTGGCAATATTAGAGTCTACACGAACAGACAGAAATTAAAAACATTTACATGAAACTAAAAATAATAGTTATTACAATGGGACTATTTTCATTATTCGGCTGTGGACAAAAAAATAGTTTGACACAAGCTGAGACAGAACTTCTAAACAAATTAATGTTCAAGACAGA
>CAZRCF010000432.1:2134-2449 GCA_964598505.1 uncultured Lentimicrobiaceae bacterium
GAATGGAAAACAAAATACGGACTAATCGTAATTGGTTGTAGCAGAGACTGGCTTCAAGTAGAGTTTGACAAATTGCCATCTGACATAGACGCTTTTGTGAAAGAAGTTTATGATTTCTGTCCTGACTCTGTTGACCAAGGTGTTGGGACTATTGACAAATTAAAAGAAGCGATTAAAGAAATGAATGGTGTTTGGTTATGGTGGGACTAAAAAATACTGCCACTAACAAAGCCTTGCTTTCAGCGGGGGTGAACTGGAACTTGAAACGACAAACAAATTAATAAACGTTAGTGGTAAGCGACAGGAAAGTGGGAC
>CAZRCF010000433.1:0-2444 GCA_964598505.1 uncultured Lentimicrobiaceae bacterium
ATTGTAACTATTCAGTCCAACAATCTTAAACAATAACCGGTTGATTTAGAAAGCAAGCAACAATAGCTTCAAGCACATTAAATTTCTGTTTTTTAGCAGTAGAGATATAGCTTCTGTTACGACAGAAATATTTAGCACCGAAATCGCTTCTAAATGTACCGGATATTTTTTGTTGTACTTTTATCATGCGAACATCACGTTCAGCAAGATTATTGTCAAACGGGACATCAAAATCATACATGAATGCTAGTGTCTCACGAGCATAATCTCTCATTCGATCGAGCAGATTTTTCGGTTCAGTTTGTTTCGGTCTGCCCCGTTTTCTTTTTTTAGTTTTTGGTTGAGGCGGCGGATTTGCTTTTTCAGCCGCATCAAGTATTTTTTCATATCGGTCTTGATAATCTTTTAATGTTTTATCATCAAGACAATTTCGATGCGTTTTCTCAACAGCGACTTTATTTTTAATTTCACATAGAAGCTTTGCCATATTGTTTGCCCATGATTGCTGGTATCGCTCATCTATGTATGTTAATTCCCGCAAATGATGGGAATTACAAAGCCCATGTTTGCTTGGAAAACTAAAATAGGACTTCCAGTGATCATGAACTGCCGTGCCCAAAAAATCAGGCAATATACCGATGTCTTGCATCGCTTTTTTGCCCCTTTTTTCATGGCAGGCATAATAGGTAACATCTTCTGTGCAAGCAGCATGCAGCCAATTTCTATTGGCATTAACATAAAGACCGGATTCATCAAAATGAGCCACAGCTGCTGTTATGATTTGCTGTTTGATAAATGTTTCTGTACCCTGTAATTGATTGTAGCAGTATTTATTGAAATTTACTAATGTTCCCTGACTCAAGGGCAGAGAAAAGATATCATTAAAAAATTCTTGTGTTCGTTGATAAGGGATCAGTTGATAATTCATCAGGTAAACGGAAAAAGCTTTTACCCTGTTGCCATATTGCACAACGTTGCTGACATGGTTTGGAAATAAAGCTTTATGTTGTTTTCCACAATTAGGACAATCCTTTATTTCGGCACGATGTTCTGTTACTTCAACTTTAATCGGCGGAATATCGAATACCTGCCGTGTTTCATAATTTGTTGGCGGGATGTGCTGAAGTGAAAAACCACAATTACAATTTCCATCAACCCGGTGAATTATTTTATGGTCAGGATTTTCCACTTTTTTAAGTGTTTGTCCTTTATGACCTTGTTGACCGCCAACGCGACGGGAAGTCGGTGTGCGCAACGATTTTGTTTTTTCCTTTTTCAAGCCGTCACTGGATGGCGGTTTACTGCTGTTATGGCTATCTTTGGCAGATTGGTTTTCTAACTGTTGAACACGTGTTTTCAACGCTTCATTTTCAACAGATAGTTTCAGCAGTAATTCAACTACGGAATCTTGCCCTTGTTTATAAATAGCAATGGCTTGTTCTTTGGTCATTGGCATAATCTCCTTTTGAAGTGTCGATCAAGCGGATAAACAAACACTGATTTGATTATGCCATGATGCTGATATGATGCACCACTTTTTGACGAACCTTTGGTATCTCCAAGATAGATCCAGTTGGCAGCACGATAACAGGTGCCAACAAATCTCGACCGATCAACAAAGGTCTCAACAAGGACAAGCTGCTGGGAAAACGCATGGTACCAATCACCTGGCAAAACACGAGCCGACAGTGCCAATGCTTTTGATGCAAAATATTTGACATCAACCCAGGGTAACATCAAAAAACGAACATTATTGGCAATACCCGAAAGGTTGTTTTTGCGTTGCGGTGTATTCCAGCCGATGAATCGATCGCGACAGCCAACTTTCCAGGCAGCCGACCCAAAGCCAACGCAAGCAGCTAATTGATCATCTAAATAAACCAGGTATTTGAGATATGAACCAACAATTTGTGTGTAACCCAAATAATGATACTGATCTATTAAATAATCCCATAATTTTTCTTTATGGCTGCCGCGAACCATGTCCAACCGGATATGGGTGAATTGGTCTATCCTGCCTATAATTGGCTGTGTATCAATATTATCAAAAAGGTCGGGAGACCAATTAAATCTTTTTTGATTGTTGTTATTGTGTATTCGTGGAGGTAAGGTAATATAACCTTCTCTCTCCAGACGTAACAATAACTCCCGACATGCCATTGCTTTAAGTTGGCCATTGTTTTGTCGCCAGTCCCAGTTTTCACAGAGAACTCTGGAAATAGCTGTACGACCCAACTTCCAATTTTCATCAATAGTTTGTCGTATTTCTTTAAGTACTGGTGAAGTAATTTGTCGTCCACGAATCGTTTTTGATGTAAAACGTTTCATTCGTATTTACCTTGTGAATTATGAATTCTACAAAGTAAATATAAGAAATTTATTCGTCCGACGCCAGTACTTTTTTAACTTTTTTTATGATCAAAATGGGACTGAATAGTTACAAA
>CAZRCF010000434.1:0-2435 GCA_964598505.1 uncultured Lentimicrobiaceae bacterium
GTTATATTGAACTGTTTGGCAATATTACTTTCAAACACTTGAGGCTGATTTATATGTTTTGCAAAAGGAATGTTGTTTTGTGCAACCTTTTTCCATAATTCAATATTCTCGTCTAACGAAATGGCTATTACTGAAACTCCTTTTTGTGAAATATTTTTTAATAATGGAATATCCTTCAACGATTCTTTCGACCATAATGCCCAAAAAACCAATAGCTTTTTACTATTAATTTTACTATGTATTATTTTGTTTCCATTAATATCAAACTGTTCAATTTCAGGCGATTTATTGCCTGGTTTTAACAATTCAGCTATTTTTTTTCGTGATTCAACAACCTCTTTTAATTCGGCAAATTTTTTGTGAAAATTTACAACATATCTGTTCTTTGGATTTTTATTATTTAGTCCATTGTCCATTATTTCTAATAAATTGTAATCCTCAGTTTCGTTAAAAAACGAGCGCTTGCCTAAGTTTTGATAAAAAGCAACTAAAACTGTTAACGAACTCGAATTGTTTGTAATATAATTTCGCAACCACTCTTTATGGTTGTTAAACATATTGTAATAAGCCGAATCGAGAACAACTTTAATTGAATCGAAATTATCTGTTTCAACATTTTCTTTAAAAATTGATGACAAGGAATCGGTAGCACTATAGCAATCATCGAGACGATGGTTTAATTCTATCAGTTTTGTTGATTCAGCGGAGCCTTCAAATAGAATTGGATAAGCAATTTTATCGGAATTTGCTTTAATATTAATATTATCTTTTGGTGACAGTAATAAACTTAAAAAATTGTTTTCCGAAAATCGTAGAAAATATATACCCGATTCCGTTAATTTTACAACAAACTTAAATTTCCCATTTATAATTGAAGCAGAATCAACAACTTGCTTGTCATTTTCGGTAAGAATATCTAAATATATTTTGCCTTGCGATACATTTGTAAACTCTCCTTTTATCCATGCTTCATTTTCGGCAGGATTTTGTTTACAAGAGGAAACTAAAACAAAACTTATTACTAAAATAAATATTAAATAGCTATATAAAAATGCTCGTTTCATAATCAACCTTTTATTTACGGATGTTTTAATTTTGAAATTTACGTCTAATTAAATCGAACAGCTTTAAACTTGCATCAGACGATTCGTCCCAATTGTTTCTGTTTTTCAAAATATCTAAATAATCGAAGGCTTGATTTATTGATGCAAAATTGTTTAACAAATTAATAGTTTCGTTATACTCGTTAATATCGTTATTAAACAAAACACGAACAAACAGAAATTTATCGTTTACGCCGATTGATTTAACAAGATCGTTTATTGCAGTTTGTTGCATTTTTGAAACAATACTTTTATCGTGTTTGTTAGATATAATTGTTTCGTTTAAAGTTTTTTTGTCATCTTTAAATTTATCGGCAATTATAGTTGGTTCTACTTCCGAAAACAGATTAGTATTTTGTTGATTTTGATTATCGTTAAAAAGCTCATTTTCATTATTATCAATAATATTGGTTTGCTCAATAATTGGTTCTTCTTTTTCAATAATTATATCAGTTTGAGTTTCAGAAACCATAGAAGAATTTATATTATCGTCAATATATTCAACAATTTCTTCTGTAATTTCAGCAGGTTTTTCAACTTCTTCAATTGTTGGTTTTGAGGGTTCTTCAATAATTGGGTCTGGAATTTCCGGTTTATAAGTATCTTCAAGCTCTGTAGTATTAATATTTGATGTTTTTAAGTTAATTTCATCTGAAATAATATCATTAACATTTTTAGTTATTTCAATATCTTCAACGCTTGAATTTAATTTATTCAGACATGTGTAATTAACGTATAAACGGCGAATGTTTTCTAAAACAATATCAATTTCAATTTGGGGTATGCTGCCTTTATGGCTTAGAACAATTTGTGTTTGCTCAATTAGAGCATCTAATGTGTCCTCAATTTGATCTTTAACTATTTTTGTTTGCATAATATTGAAAATAATAATCTCTAAACTAAATTTTTGTATTTTTGTTGTAAATCAAGCTATAAAAATAGATAAAAAACAGATAAATCAAATAGAATGTTTTTAGAAAATACTAACAATCGAGAAAAAAACAGAGGTTGGATTGAGGTTATTTGTGGTTCGATGTTTTCCGGAAAGACCGAAGAGCTTATTCGCAGGCTAAAACGAGCTGAAATAGCTAAACAAAAAATTGAGATTTTTAAACCTGCAATAGATACTCGTTACGATGAAGAAAATGTAGTTTCGCACGATGAAACAAAAATTTTATCAACTCCGGTTCAAAGTGCCGAACAAATTTTATTAATGGTTGGTAATGTTAATGTAGTTGGTATCGATGAGGTTCAGTTTTTCGACTCGGAGATTGTTAATGTTTGCAATAAGCTTGCCAATAGCGGCATTAGAGTTATTGTTGCCGGATTAGA
>CAZRCF010000435.1:0-664 GCA_964598505.1 uncultured Lentimicrobiaceae bacterium
TTAAAATTGACCCCAAAATTACAAAAAACTTAATTAACAGAAGTAAAATTATTTTATGAACTTAGGAAATAAAAATCATTTACATTATAAAAATTATATCCAGTTAATAAATCTTTTAAAATCAATAATATTGAAATTATTTTTAATATGCTATTGATATATTTTTTAACTGTTTTTAGTTTTTAATATTGCTACTCTATTATGGTTTTTAGGCGATTAACCTATATTTATAAAAAAGACTATCCATTTCTGAATAGTCTTTCCCGTTTTCAAACAAAATAGGCTGTATCAAAACAGCCTATTTTAAATTTAAAAAGCAATTATATTTAGTTGATAATTATCTTTTTAAGATATGAGTTTGTTTGGTTTTCTAATGATAAATAATAAACCCCTCTTTTAAATTCCGAAACATTAACTTCTACATTGCCTGAGTTATTGTACTCATTGTTATATACAACTCTACCTGTTATATCGTATAATTTTAGCGTTTGCTTTCCATCTATAGTTGGCAATTCTATTTTTAACATATCCGTTGCAGGGTTTGGCATAACTTGTAGCTCCATATTAGTAGCTGAATTATCACCATCTATTGATGTGGTAGCAGACTTGTTTGGTGCAAGAATAAGAATACTTCCTGTGCCTATTCCTCCAAAGTATTTCATAG
>CAZRCF010000435.1:674-2424 GCA_964598505.1 uncultured Lentimicrobiaceae bacterium
TTTGCCGTTGCAGTATAAATTTGGGTTCCATTTACTGTAAATTTTACAAATAATTTTGGAAGACAAGTTTCATATTGATTTTCAAAAGCGTAACTCTGATCATACCATCCGTTTACAATATTTAATTGCCCCGTATTCCTGAATTTAAATTGAATATTTCCAAATTGTCCTGGAAACAATCCAAATTGCCCATAAGAAAGGGGAAGTGTATAACTTATAGAAGAATTTATATACGTAGAATTATATTTAAAATTTATAGTTTGACCATTAAAATATGTGTCTCCAAAACGAGTGTTTCCGCCTTTCGACATTCTCCATTGACATGGGTAATACCCTGTGGTGGATGGCGTTACCAAGTTGCCAGAAAACCATCCAACTTCTCCTGGTAATACATTACTATTAATGAGTTCCAATCTGTTTGTGCCCCAAGTGGTATTGTTTGGATAATTTTCTGATGCCAAATAATAAACTCCTTTTATCCAAGTAGAAGTTCCTGTGTTTTTCATCAAAGCCAATGCATTAAAAGGAGTAATAGTTGTTACTGGAATTGTAAAAGCCCCTACTATTGCAGCAGGTTGTGCATTATCTACCAATGGCATTGGAAAACTAACTTGAATTACTTTGTTTGTTGAAAAATCACCAAACCATTCTGTCAACCCCTTTATCATTCTCCATTGAAAATTGTAATTGCCTTGCGTTGTAGGGGCTGTTGCTATAAAAGAAAACGTTACATTTGCATTTGGTGACACTTGTGAACCCAATCGAAACTGGTTACTACCGTTGTTTACCCATGTTGTAGTACCAGTATTTTTAAAAGTTATACTTGCCGAAAAATTTTGACCAGGGGTAACTTGCGAAGGTACAGTCATAGAAACAAACTGTGAATTATTTGTAAGCGTAGGTAGAGGTGCAGCTACTGTAATTATTTTATTAGTTGAAAAAGCACCAAACCATTCTACCAACTCCTTTACCATTTTCCATTGAAAGTTATAACTACCTGGTGTTGTAGGTGCAGTACAACTAAAAGTAAATGTTGCATTTTGCCCAGTCAAAATCGAAGAGGCAGGCAACTCAACACGTAATCGCCCCCAAGTTTCATTATCTTGTGGGTTTTGTGTGCCTAATCGGTAAGGCATGTTTCCTCCTGTTGTCCATGTCGTTGTTCCTGTGTTTTTAAAAACAACAGTCGCAGTAAATGTTTGTCCTGGAGCAACTTGGGCAGGAGCATTTATAGAAACAAACTGTGAGATGTTTTGAGCATCAGCTAAGTTGCCGTTCAAAATTATTACTGCCAAAATAAATATATTTATTTTTAGCAAATTTAAAATTTTTGTTTTCATTGGTTTATGATTTTTTAATTAATAATAATGCTTGAAAGTAATACAAATATAATATATATATAAAAAAAACCTAATTTTTTCATAAAAATTATAGGAAAAACTATATCATCCCCCTTATAATTCTTGATTATCAATAATTTAACTTTGTGTTGTGTGTTCATACTTAGGAACATAAAATTTAACTCCAACCTACCTTAGATACAAACAATCAGTTTTTTGTTGTAATTAAAATATAACAAGATAGATATATGTTTTTTAGATTTTTTCTAAATTTATTTTGAAACGGGAATTATTGTTGTATTTTTGTTTAAACTTTCAAAAAATGAATTTTTAGAATCAACTTTTAAAATTATTTATTATGAAAAACTTTTATTTTTTTATCCTATTATCAAGTGTAATCTTATTGGGAA
>CAZRCF010000436.1:0-2414 GCA_964598505.1 uncultured Lentimicrobiaceae bacterium
GCGACAAGCTCAGTATGACAATCTTAATGCGACAGGGTCATTGTGAAATCCTTCTTTGTCAAGCTGAATTTAATACTTTTATTTAGTAACTAATAATACAGTAGCCAATGTTCCCACTAAAAAGCCAATAGCGCCATAATACCATTTTTCATATTTGGCTGCTTTTAAATGCACTAAAGCATCGTTAAGACTGCCATTGGCAACGTTTAATGAGTCTTTTGCTGCCGATAAATTATTATTTATTGAGTTTAAACTCGATTTTGTATCTTCTAACGATTTTTTAAACATAGTATTTATATCGGTATATTTTAATTGAAGCGAATCGTTCCATTGTTTATAAAACCTTGCCTGTGTATCGTAAGCATCAAATAGCTCATTGTATTTATCAAAATCGGTTGAAAGTATTGCTGTGCGGGCTTTTTCGTAAAGTTTATATCGATTTATGGTAATTATTACTGATGTATCGCACACTATATTAAGCATTTGACCTTTGGTTGCAATTAATGGTTTTTCAATAGTTTTACAATCAATATTAATTGTGTTTTGGCTACTGATGTTATTGGTAAATGTAATTGATAACAAAAGTAGAAATATTATTTTTCGACTAATTTTTTTCATACGTTCATTTTTATTAGTTTATTTATTTGTCGTACGGAACTCGCTAATTATCATTCTCTTGCGTGAAACATTGCTTAATGCTCATTTCATAGCTAATCTTTTAAATTTTGCAATTCATCTTTAAGCGAATTCAAATTGTTTTGGTCGGCTTTTACGCTATCTAAAAGCACTCTAATTCTCGACGAAACAAAATTTATTCTGCTTTGCATCTCAATATTCATATTATTTACAGAATTATTCATTTCATCAATTTTAAATTTTGTAGAATCAATATTTACAACAAGTTTATTTATTTTCCATTGAGCACTATCAATTTTATTAATAGCATTTTCAATTTTTTCTTTAGCATTTTTTATATCATCTTTAGCTTTACTTATTTCACTTTTCTGGAAAATATTAAATACAAAGTTTAACACAATGATAATTGTAACTACCAAAAGTGTGTACCAAATTAATTTTATTTTATCCATTGTAATATATTATTAGTGATTGTTTATTACTTCATTATCGCATCAGCACATCAGCAAATTATCGCATTATTTATATTATTCATCTTTTTTTACCGGAGTATTTGCACTTTTCATTTTCATAAATTTACTCAAAAGGTCGAACCAAAAAGGAGCTCCAAGCGAAATTGCAATAGCAGTAATTAGAATACCAACAATTGATTTATTATTTAATGCAACACATCTTATATATTGAAGTTTTTCGATAATAGTGAGTTCGGTATCTTCTTTTATAGGTTTTAATTTTTTATTGTAAATATTTTGTGTACACTGCTGGCATACAGTAATTTTTGTTTTTGCTTTTTTACTTTTCGAATCAGGAATAATTTTTAATAAACTATCTAAAATAATGGTTTTGTTAAAATTTTCGGGAATATCCCACCCAATTGCAATTAAATTATTTGTGGTGCTTACATCTTCGCGAAGCAACGAAAACACTTTTCTAACCTCAGCAGCTATTGTATCGGTTGCTTGCGAATTTGTTGTATCATTAGTGTTTTTAGCAACACTGCTTTTATCACGATTCGACATATAGTTTGAGGCTAATTGAGTAAGTTCTGCACGAGCTTTGTCATCTTTCGATAATTTATTGGTAATACTTATTGCATCAACATTAAACAAAAATGCAATCACAAATCCAATTATAAATACATTAATTTGTGTGCTACGTTTATAAGCTCCCGAAAGCCTATCCATTGTTTCGAGAAACCAATTATTTAGTAATTTTTTAAACTGTTCAACATCTTCTTTGGCATCACGCCACAGCGATTTAATATAACTTAGTGTTTCGGGATCAATTGAAATATTGGTTTGTTTTGCCTTTATTTTATTGTTTTCAAGTGAATTTGATATTTTTTTCGAATCGTCAATATTTTCATCTGTAGAGTTATTAATTAAAATATCGGTAATTGTTTTTGCAAAATTATCGGGTTTTATAAACGATGGTCGTTTGTACCAATTTGATAAACCAAGATATTTAATGCTGGGCTGGTCGTAAAAAACTGTTGCAAAGGTCTCTTCTGATTTTAAAAACCTAATTAAAACTGGAAAGAAAAACGTTAGCATGTTTTCGGTACGCAACCATAATCGTTTCCAAAACCCTCTTTTTGAGTTTTTTAACTCTATCGTTATATTGTCCATAAACATACGCCTAACTGCTTTGCGAAGCATACGAGCCCTTAAAAACATTACCGAAGAAAGTATTTCCTGAATTGCTGTTACCAAAAGGCTATACAAAAGGAATATAAATATTATCCCTATTACTACTTCTAAAATTTTTGAACCAAACAT
>CAZRCF010000437.1:0-2409 GCA_964598505.1 uncultured Lentimicrobiaceae bacterium
CTTTTTGTCATTTTTATAGCATATATTTTATTGTAAAAACAATAAAATCAATTGAGCTTCAACGAGAAGCAGAAATTGGTGATTATATTATTGATTATATATTAGTATATTTTCTACCGGTAGGGATTTGGTTTATTCAACCAAGGCTAAATAAAATAATTGAAGCTGAATAAATTAAAAACTGCCAAATAAAGATTATTTTTTTGTAGTAAGATATATTATTCGTATCGTAGAGCTTCAATTGGATCTAATCGTGATGCTTTGGAAGCCGGATAGTAGCCTGAAATAATACTTACAATAAAACAAAGAATTACACCAAGAGTAATCCAAGCCCATGGGATAATAAAATCGGAGCCAATAAAATATGATACTAAATTCCCGACTAATATTCCAAAAAAGACTCCAATAATTCCACCTAACTGCCCAATAACAATTGATTCGATTAAAAACTGAGTTTTAATAATTCTGCTTGTAGCTCCAATTGCTTTTCGTGTTCCAATTTCGCGTGTGCGCTCAGATACCGACACTAACATTATATTCATTAAACCAATTGCAGCTCCTAATAGTGTTATTAATCCTATAATTGTTGCAGCTAAAGTAACGTATTTAATTTGTTCGTTAAATTGTTTTGATAAATTATCGCTTTTTGATATTGAAAAATTATCTTCGCTATTTATTTTCAACTTTCTAATTATTCTAAATAATCCTTTTGCTTCATTTATTGCTTCATCGGTTTTTGAAGGAGATATCGACATAACGCTAATTGTAAATGACATATCTGGACGTGCAAAATTTTGTCGCACATTATTCAAAGGAATAAAGCAGTTATTGTCGCCTGAAAAACCAAAACTTGAACCCTTTGATTTTAAAACGCCAATAATTCTAACCTTAATTGAGCCAATTAATACCTCTTTATCAACAGGATTAATATTTCCTTTAAAAATTTGATCGGATAATTTTTCTCCAATTATTGCAACATAAGCACCACTATTTATTTCATCGGTAGTAAAATTTCTTCCTTTTAAAATGGAGTTTCCAGAAGTTAAAATATAGTTTTCATCAATACCAAGAACGCCAATATTTGGATTAGTTTTTTCTGATTGAAATTTAATTGTTGCAGTACTCGTAGCTCTTGAACTAATTGAACTAACAGCAGGAAACTGAAATTCCTTTTTAAAGGTAATAGCTTCATTAAACGAAATTGGTTTACGGTCTTCTCCTCTATGGCGTGGTCCACCCATTTGCATTTCATTATTTCTGATAGTAAATGTATTTGCTCCCATAGCCATAAAATTTTTGTTTATGGAGCCTTCAATTGCATCGGTAGCAGTTAATATGCCAACTAAAGCCATTATACCAAATGCAATAATTAATATTGTTAATATTGTTCGTGTTTTATGACTAAATATTGATAATAATGAAATTTTAATATTTTCGAGCAATAGAGTTTTCATTTTAATTTTTTTTATATTATTGGGATATTTTTTTAGCTGTTTTTTCCTTGTAACTCATTTACCACTAAGGCACTAAGGATACTTAGATTCACTAAGAACTCAAATTCCGAGTTCATGTTGTTTTTTTCCCTTTCACCCTCTCTCCATTAATTTATTCGCAAGATTTACAACCATAAGCTAAATCGCCTGCATCGCCAAGACCGGGAACTATATATGAATGTGCTGTTAATTCATCATCGATTGCAGCTGTCCAAAGGGTAAATTCATTTGCTATCATGTTTTTTTTAATAAATTCAACACCTTCAGTGCTTGCAATTGCACATACAAAATGTGTATGTTTAGGTTTTCCGTTTGATTTTATAATTTCTTTATAAGTTAAAACCATCGATTGCCCTGTAGCGAGCATTGGGTCGGCAAGTATTAATATTCTATCTTTTAATGGTGGGCTCGAAAAATAGTCAATTTTTATTTCAAAAGTTCCATCGTTATAATATCTGCGATATGCCGAAATAAAAGCATTATCAGCTTTATCAAAATAATTTAACAACCCTTGATGCAAAGGTAATCCTGCACGAAGTATTGTTGCTAATATTGGTTGTTCGTCAAGTACAGCAACTTCGGCAACGCCCAGAGATGTATGAACTTCTTTGTTTTTATAACTGATTTTTTTACTGATTTCATAAGCAAAAATTTCGCCCAAACGTTCCATATTTTTACGAAAACGCATACCATCTTTTTGGATTTTTTTGTCACGAATTTCAGCAATAAATTCGTTCATTATTGAATTAGTTAATCCTAAATTTTTTATCATATTTTTTGGATTTAATTTTTCAAATTTACTAATTCAAATTATATAATGCTACTTTTTTTTGATGAGTTTTACAATTTTCATGATAAATAATGTAATAAAACTCAATTTATTAATTGTAACAGTTTGATAATTTGATTCTTTTGC
>CAZRCF010000438.1:0-2393 GCA_964598505.1 uncultured Lentimicrobiaceae bacterium
GCATTGTATGTTTTTTCAAAAAATTCAAAATTTAATAATGAAATAATAGATAAAACATCTTCAGGAGGCGTATGTGTAAACGATACTTTATCGCACATTACAACATCAAGTTTGCCTTTTGGTGGTGTTGGAGATAGCGGAATGGGACAATATCACGCAAAAGCAGGATTCGATAACTTTTCACATAAAAAAAGTGTGCTTAAAAAAAGTCAATTAATAGATTATAAATTACGGTATCCTCCATATTTGAAACTAACACCTTTTTTGAAAAAAATAATAACATGGTTAAATTAGCTTTTATTTGATGATAATTTGTGTTTTTTTACTTAAAATATTTAAAACCAAAATAATATAACAATTATATTTGGTTAAATATAAATTATTTATTTTCGCTGAAACACTTATTTATCTAAGCATATATATGTTTTTGGCATATTTTTATAAATATTTATTTTATTAAAAAACACAGAAAACGTATTTGGTAAACAAAAAAGATGTACTTTTACCGCGAAATAATTATCAATTCACAAGGACAATGAATATTTACGTAGGAAATGTTGCTTTCACTGCAACTGAAAACCAATTACAAGACTTATTTGCTGAATACGGCGAAGTAAGCTCAGTTAAAATCATCACTGATAAATACAGTGGAAGAAGCAAAGGTTTCGCATTTGTAGAAATGCCTAACGATACTGAAGGTACTGAAGCATTAAATGCTTTAAATGGTTTAGAAATTAATGGTCGTAATTTGAATGTTACTGAAGCTCGTCCAAAAGAAGAGCGTCCACGTAACGATTATGGAAATAATCGTGAAGGTGGCGGTGGCAACAATTATAATAGCCGTAGATACTAAGCTTTTTTAAAAAAAGTATTAAAAGCCGACGAAAGTCGGCTTTTTTTATTTAGAAATATTTTAGGAAAAAACCACAAACTTTTTATTTTTTCAAAATAAGAACTTATCTTTGTTGCTAATAAAATCAATAATTATGTTAATCATTGGAATTGCAGGTGGCTCAGGCTCCGGAAAATCTACAGTAGTAAAGGAAATTGTAAAAAAACTTCCAAAAGATTCGGTATGTGTTATGCCGCAAGACTCATATTATAAAGATAATGGAAATCTGACACAGGAAGAGAAACAAAAAATTAATTTCGACCATCCATCTTCGATAGAATTTGATTTATTAACTCATCATTTAAAACAATTGAAAGAAGGTAAATCAATTGAAATGCCTATTTATTCATATATTACATGTGCCAGGGCAAAAGAAACAGTTCATATTGAACCACGAAAAGTAATAATAGTTGAAGGAATTTTAATTTTTACCGATGCTCGATTACGTGATAAAATTGATATTAAAATTTTTGTAGATGCCGACTCCGATGACCGCTTAATGCGTGTTATTAGGCGTGATATTGTTGAGCGTGGCAGAAATGTTCAGCAAGTTTTGGATCATTACGAGCAATTTGTAAAACCAATGCACTTAACTTTTATTGAGCCTACAAAGCGTTATGCTGATATTATTGTTCCTCAAGGTGGCGAAAACCATACTGCTATTGAAATATTATCTTCCAGAATTCACATGAATTTGAATAAATAATATGCCGGTTTATCAGTTGCCCGAAGATGATTATGTTTTTCCAGACCCAAATGACGCCGAAGAAGATGGTTTAATTGCAATTGGTGGCGACCTTAATCCCGAAAGAATTGCAATAGCATATATAAATGGTATATTTCCTTGGTTTAACCCAGAAGATCCTATTCTTTGGTGGTCGCCAAATCCTCGCACTATTCTTTATCCAAATCAATTTCAAATTTCAAAATCGCTTAACAGGGTTTTAAAATCCGGAAAATTTATTGTAAAATTTGATACAAATTTTACTTCAGTAATTGAAAAATGTAGTAAAACTATAAGAAAAGAAGAAACAGATACTTGGATTTCCGATGAAATTATTTCTGCATACACCCAATTCCATAACTTAGGATTAGCACATTCGGTAGAAACATATTTTGAAGGCAATTTAGTAGGTGGTTTATACGGAATTTCAATTGGAAAAGCATTTTTTGGCGAATCAATGTTTAGTATTATGCCCGATGCTTCAAAAATTGCATTACTAAAATTATGCGAGTGGCTTACTTTTAAAGAGTTTCATTTTATCGATTGCCAAATGCACACTCAGCATCTTATTAGTTTGGGAGCAGTTGATATATCAAGAGAAAAGTATCTTGAAATACTTGAAAAGGCATTAAATCAGAAAACTATAAATGGAAATTGGGGTGATTTATAAAAGCAAAAAACTGCTTCGTGAAGCAGTTTTTTGTGGTCCCACCAGGACTTGAACCTGGGACCCTCTGATTATGAGTCAGATGCTCTAACCAACTGAGCTATAGGACC
>CAZRCF010000439.1:0-1196 GCA_964598505.1 uncultured Lentimicrobiaceae bacterium
ATCAAAATATTTTTTTGTAATTTTGCAAACTTGTTTGAAAGAGGCTCTTTAAACAAGATAAAAAAACCCTCGAATTATTAACCCGGCTTTAACTAGCCACATTATTAAAAAGAATGTCAGAAGAATTAACAAATCAAGAGCAAGAAATTGTAGAAACAACTGAAGAAACATTTGTAAAACCAGTTGTAGAAGCAAAAACAGAAGTTGCAGAAGAATTTAACTGGGACACAATTGGAAAGAAACAACAACTTTACAGTGAAACAGAAAAAAACAAATTAGAAGAATTATACAATCAAACTTTTAATGCAATAGTTGAAAATGAAGTTGTAGATGGAATTATTGTAGCATTAAATACACGCGAAGCAGTAGTTAACATTGGATACAAATCAGACGGTATTATACCAGTTTCGGAATTACGTTACAATCCTAATTTTAAACCAGGTGATACAGTAGAAGTATATGTTGAGAGCCAAGAAGATGCAACCGGTCAATTACTATTATCACACAAAAAAGCTCGTACATTACGCTCATGGGAACGCGTAAATAAATCACACGATACAGACGAAATTATAAATGGATATGTTAAATGCCGTACAAAAGGCGGATTAATTGTTGATGTATTTGGCATTGAAGCATTTTTACCAGGCTCACAAATTGATGTTAAACCTATTCGCGATTACGATATTTTTGTTGGAAAAACTATGGAGTTCAAAGTTGTTAAAATCAATCATGAATATAAAAATGTAGTGGTTTCTCATAAAGCACTTATTGAAGACGAACTTGAAGCACAAAAAGCTGAAATCATTGCCAAACTTGAAAAAGGTCAAATTCTTGAAGGTACTGTTAAAAACATTACTACTTATGGAGTATTTATTGATCTTGGTGGTGTTGATGGTCTTATTCATATTACCGATTTATCGTGGGGACGTATTAATCACCCAGAAGAAATTGTACAATTAGACCAAAAAATCAATGTTGTAATTCTTGATTTTGATGAAAATAAAAAACGTATTGCATTAGGGTTAAAACAATTAACTCCACATCCTTGGGATTCGTTACAAGCTGATTTAAAAGTTGGTGATACAGTTAAAGGAAAAGTTGTTGTTATTGCTGATTACGGCGCATTTATTGAAATTTTACCTGGTGTTGAAGGTTTAATTCACGTTTCTGAAATGTCATGGTCACAGCATCTTCGC
>CAZRCF010000439.1:1206-2391 GCA_964598505.1 uncultured Lentimicrobiaceae bacterium
TCTTAAAAGTAAATGAAGAAATTGAAGCAGTTATTCTTACTTTAGATAAAGATGAACGCAAAATGTCGTTAGGTATTAAACAATTGAAACCAGATCCTTGGACTGATATTGCAAATAAATATACTTTAAATTCAAAACATACAGCTACAGTACGTAATTTTACTAACTTTGGTATTTTTGTTGAGTTAGAAGAAGGAGTTGATGGATTAATTCACATTTCAGATCTTTCATGGTCGAAAAAGGTTAAACACCCAGCAGAATTTACAAAAATTGGTGAAACAATTGAAGTAAAAGTTCTTGAAGTAGATATTGAAAACCGCCGTTTAAGCTTAGGGCACAAGCAATTAGAAGAAAACCCATGGGATGTTTTTGAATCAATATTTTCGGTTGATACTATTCATAAAGGTACTATAATAAATAATGCTGATAAAGGTGTTATTGTTTCGTTACCTTATGGTGTTGAAGGTTTTGCTCCACTTCGTCATATTTTAAAAGAAGATAATACAAACGCTAAAGTTGAAGAATCTTTAGATTTTAAAGTTATTGAATTTTCAAAAGAAAATAAAAAAATAATTCTTTCACATACTAAAACTTGGCAAAAAGATCAAGTTGAAACTAAAGAAAAAGAAGTAAAATCGGAAACTAAAAAAGCTAAAGATGAAACTAAAGCTAAATCACCAAAAAAAGTAGTTGATAATTCTGAAAAAACTACTTTAGGCGATATTAAAGCATTAGCAAATTTACGCGATGAACTTCACAAAAACGAAAACGAATAGTTTTGTTTTATATAATTTTAAAAAACTGCTTTTCGAAGCAGTTTTTTTTTGTTTAAATATCAATTATTTTTAATTAGATTTGTATTTTTAAAAATGCAAAATATGATATTTAAAAAATTTCAAAGTTTTAAATTTGCTTTTAATGGGATTTTGCTTGGATTTAAAGAGAAAAATTTTGTTTTACAAACAGTAATTGCATTTTTAGCAATTGGTCTTGGTATTTACTTTAAAATTTCTGTTTACGAATGGATTTCAATACTTATTTGCTGCTCAACTGTGTTAAGTTTAGAACTTATAAACACAAGTATTGAACATACTATAAATTTAATAACAAAAGAACAGAATAAAAATGTCGGAAAAATTAAAGATATTGCTGCAGGAGCTGTATTGATGTCTTCAATTTTTTCTT
>CAZRCF010000440.1:0-2391 GCA_964598505.1 uncultured Lentimicrobiaceae bacterium
CTATATATATTTTATTGGTAATTTTTTTTGAAGCACACTTATTGAATCTTGATATTTGTAAAATTCAATATACTTTCCTTTACGCAAATTTATGTTAAACAATTGTTCTTTATTGTTTATATTAGTTTTCATACATATTTTTTTTCCTTTAATATTTAATTTCTTGTCATTAAAAATTAAAGAATTACATGTTTTTATTATTATATACGAACTGCAATTTCTTTTTATTTTAAAACAATAATCTGTTGGCATTCCACCTCCAGTATTTTTAGGACTTTCTAATATTGCATTTCGGAAAATACAACTATCATTTATATAAAATGAAACTGTATCATTAGTAAAGAAGCCTCCAAAATCAATAGTAGAATATGGATTTCTTTTTAATCCTTGAAAAAAGAAATATGTTTCTGTTTGTATTACTCTAATTCTACAACATGATTGTAAAAAAACAGATATAAAAATTAAACTAAGTACAATATAAACTTTATTATTCAATTTTATTTTTTTCATAAATGTTTTGTTAGTGTGTTTCATTGTGCAAATATAATATTTTTTATTATCTTACTTTTGCCTAAATGCAAAAAAATCAAGAAATTACGAAACCTGTCAACTCTGCCAAAACAATACATTTGTCATGCTGATGCAGGAAGCATCTATTTTTTTTGAGGTTCCTCGCCACACTGTGAATTACAAAGAAACCATACATCAAATAAACACATATTATTACCCATTCACACACAACACCCGACTCGCCTTCTTCCGTAGCTAACGCTGCTTTTTAGTTTTTTTAGAGGGTTTAGTAACTCAATAATCATTAACAATTAATAATTACAATTTAACGCATTTTTGTTGAGGTCGCACTTAAATCTTATTTTCAGAATTATAATTTAATACTTTTCACTTGAATAATTGCACTATTATTCTATGTCTATTTGGTATTAGTTCACAATTATAATTCTATCAATATTCCAAAAAATCACTTCTATATATTTTACCAACTCAACAAAATGTTTTATCTTTGGGGTTAATTTAATTTTTATCATGTTAAAAAGTCTATCAATATATAGTAAATATTTTTCAAAAACGTTATTAAACGAAGAAAAACGGGCATTGTTAAATACTGAATGGAGTAGATATAATAATGACAAGCAAGGTTTTATTGCAGCAAAAGAAATTAGAGTTGACGATTATCAAAGAATAAAATCACTATATCTTTCAATTGAATGGCTTTTGCGTTCGCAATATTACATGAAAGATTATGGTTTTGGCTCTTATCGCCTTACTAAAGGATGGACAGCATCATACCCTGAAACAACTGGCTATATAATTCCTACATTATTAAATTATGGAATTGAAAAAAATGAAAAAGAGATAAAAGCCTGTTGTATTCGTGCCGCCGATTGGTTGCTCGAAATACAGAAACCATCGGGTGGCTGGCAAGGCGAAACTCTTGACGATAATAAACCTGAAATAGTTTTTAATACCGGGCAAATTATTCGTGGATTAATTTCTGTGTATAAATATTCTAACGAATTAAAATATTTAGATGCCTCTATAAAAGCTGCAAATTGGCTTTGCGATATTCAGGAAAAAGATGGCTCGTGGATAAAAAATGCATATTTAAATGTTGCTCGTGTTTACGACAGCTATGTTGATGTACCTCTTTTATATATGTTTGAAATTACAGGCAATGAAAAATATAAAAATGCTGCAATTAAAAATTTAGAATGGATTTTAAACACTAAACAGCAACCAAATGGTTGGTTTGCCGATTGCGACAATACTATAAAACGCAACGATAACCCTATACTTCATACAATTGCATATACTATTGATGGACTTCTTGATGCAGGTATTATATTAGAGAGAGAGGATTTTGTTAATGCTGCAAAAAAAGCTGCAAATAAACTTTTAGATATTTATAATAATAACGGATACTTGAATGGCAGATATGACTGTAACTGGCAAGGACACGAAGATCCAATAATTACAGGTTATGCTCAAATGGCTATTATTTGGATGAAACTATATAAATTAACTAAGAATAAATCGTACCTAAACTCAGCTTTTCAAATGAATCGGCAATTATTTTGGTTGCAGTGGGACGAAGAGTGTCCGGTAGAAGCTATTAGAGGCTCATTAAGCGGCTCATTTCCTCTTTGGGGTAAATATGAACCTTTCTCATTCCCTAATTGGGGAACAAAATATTTTGTTGACGCTATCCTGTTAGAAATTGAGTTAACAGCCGGTGAAGTATGATTAAATTAGAAGAAATATCTTATGTAAAAATTGCCGAAAACTTAAATTTAAACCCAACCGATACATTATTAATTGGTGCCGATTTAACTCGATTAGCATTATATTGTAAAAAAAATGGTGAAAAATTTAATA
>CAZRCF010000441.1:0-2379 GCA_964598505.1 uncultured Lentimicrobiaceae bacterium
TGTAATTAAATTTATTGGAACATTCCACGAGGAAGGTGGTGTAGGCTATGAAAATACTGATGAGTTTGTTTTTTCAAAAGGAGATGAGAATATTCCTAAACATATGGGTGATATTGTTAAAGTAGATGAAGGGGATAAAAAAATCACAAAGGAAGGAAAAGTTAATTTATTATACCATTTTCACGCAACTGCTCGAATAAAAGCCGAAGCAGGTTCATCTGGTTCAAGTTTTGGGGGAATAAAACTTGACTCATATCCATATTTATATGATTATGAACCTTCTCCATTAGATATTAAGAATATCCCTAATCATTTAATCTTAATGGGGAGAGAAGGAATTAATTTACAAATTTCAAAACATGATGGAATTAATTTTTTAGGCATTAAATCAGATGGCATTGCTGGTATTATTCTAAATATAAATAAAGATAATATGAATTCGCATTTCTTTTATAAAGAATTTGATAATGAGATTCAAAAACAATAAAAAGGAGGTAAAAATGAAATACAAAATTTTAATATTATCATTAATAATAATTCTTTTAGTTATAAAATCTTCCTTTGCACAAAAAAAAGATACAACAATTATATTAGATAATAATAGTAATACTATATGTAAATGTATTAATTATTTACATATTACTATTCCCCATGATTCACTAGATCGTAATTTAAGAGAAAAAGAATTT
The DNA here is from genome assembly GCA_964598505.1 of uncultured Lentimicrobiaceae bacterium. GTDB lineage: Bacteria > Bacteroidota > Bacteroidia > Bacteroidales > WCHB1-69 > CAZRCF01. Next base: position 690 of record CAZRCF010000441.1, read on the forward strand.
AAACTATATTTTCGAGTTGATGATTCAGTATTTTTATTTAAGCATGGCGATTCGTTTTGTTTAGATTCTGGCAAAACAAAAAATGTAAGTTTATTCTTCTTTTATCAAAAGAGAATGATTTCATTTGATAGTATTATATTAAAATCACCATTTTGGTCAAATTATTTATATATTACTTATTTTCCAATAGAAGAATTTAAACCATATCCAAAAAAGATTGCAAAAAAAGAAGGATGGTTGAAATTATATAAACGAAATAAGAAAAATTTATTTTGCGAAAATGATGATATACCTCTTTATTTTCCTGAAGTTAAATTTCTTGGGAAAAAACTGAATTTAAAAGATTTATACTATGGTGCTGCATTAATTCATTTTGGTAGAGTTCATGTTTATTCTTTAGATAGAAAGTACTATATGTAAAATTAATTTTTTTACAATTTTAATAAAAACAAAATTTAACAAACCATTAAATGAGCGTAAGAGGCTATATAATAGGAATGCAGTATAATTTAATACCTTTTAAACCAAAAGGCAAAGTGCCAATGTACCCAATTTTAACCAAAGAGGGCGAAGAGCCACAAGTAAATTATTTGGTAAATAGTAAGTTAGGCAATATTACACCGTTTTATTTATCGTTAAACGGTTTTGTGGCTGCTTGCAAGGAATCGGTGTTGCCGGTGAGTGATGTGGTAAAATATGATAATAAATCTAATATAACGATAAAAGAGAATGATACTAAACAATACAAAAAAATAGAAAGAGCTTTATCTATTTTAAAACTATTAAAACCCGATTTATATCAAAAAATTGAAGATTCAAAAGTGCCTATTATTATTTTATTTAAAAAACTTAATACCGATGATATTTATGATAAATATAAACTTGAAAAGGTAAATAATAGTAATACTTTTAGATTTGATAAAAAAGAAGAATATAAAATATTTTTTGGAGAGGTATCTGTTACACCATCTCCCAACTATCAATATATAAAAGATATTAAATATGATAGTGATGGCGAACCCATAGGAGCTACACTTTTTCGCAGCCCTACTTTTGACGAACAAGAAGAAAAACGTTTAACCGTTAACCCATATTTCCCTAATGATGATTTACGAGAAGCGACCTTAGAAGAAGCAGAAAAGGAAATTAAAATCATTAGTATGATAATAAGTATAGACCCAATATTAAATATTACAAACAAAGAAATTACTGTAGTATTAGCACACGAACTTTTTGGACATGCTGCGTATGAAATTTTCAACAAAGCACTATCTAGTTTATGGAGCAATATTGAATATAGTGAGAGAAAAAGGACAAATGGTTCTACTTATCCTCTTAGTCATTTTAAATATAATCCAAGCGGTATTCAAGCGAATAATGAAGAAGAATATGCACGTAAAAATTACAAACAAAAAAACGATCTATATGAAAAAAGTATTGAAAATTAAAAAAAAATATTGCATAGGAATAATATTTATTTTTATTACAAATTATTCCTTTTCTCAATACAGTAGTACATCAGATAGAGATTTTATTTATAATGCAGTATGTAAAAATATATTAATTTACCGTATTTTAGAATATGTACCTGAAACAATAAATAAAGGTAATTATATTGATTTTTATAGCTCTTTACCTGATAATGGTTATATTCTTATATTAGATAGTATTAATAAACTTGATTTGAAAT
>CAZRCF010000442.1:0-2367 GCA_964598505.1 uncultured Lentimicrobiaceae bacterium
TCCCAGAGATAATGTTTCCACAATCTAAAGATGTTTATATGATTGGACTTGAAGACATTGGAACTATTCCTACATTCAACAAACCAACTTTAGCACAACTCGACACAGTTTTTGAAAAGTATAAAAGAGCAATTAACGAAGTTATAAAATTTAGTTTTTTTATGACAAAAAAAATGAAAATCGAATTAGCAAATAACGATATTAGTGGCACTGCACCAATTATTATGCTGTTTTTAGTGCGCTCAGGAAAAACAATTTTAAAAGTTGAACCTGTAACTATTTCAGATGAAGGTAAAGTTATTGCAGTTGCTTCGTTTAAAGATGCCAGAAAGCTTAATAACAAAGGTGTATGTTTCTATTATCATAATGAAGGAAGTAACGAACTACGAAAAATTACATATTTCTCTACAAATTTAGCTGATGGCACTTTAAGCATTAATAAACCAATGCTTGCTTTATTTGAATCGCTTAATGGAAATGTTGCAACTTATGTAAAATCGGCTTCTTACTTGATGCACAAAACTGCTTTTTCAACAATTAGAAACACTTTATTAAAAAAATCACAATTTCATCTGCAAGATGATTCAGGAATTCCTTACAGATATTTTGATAAAAAAGAATGGTCAATACAATTATATGGTTCCTATATCAAACCTATTCCATTGTTTGAAAAATCATTAGAAAAAGATCTTGCTCTTGCTTATAAAAACGCTAAGCCAAAACCAATATCATTCAGAATTGGCTATCATCCAAAATCAAATATGCTAATTGCAAAAAAGCTGAATTTAAAATAAGTGCAATTTAAATAATTCAATTAAAAGGTATTTCTAAAATTGATAATTTTTGGCATCGTTACCCTTTTTTACCTTTTTACTTTTTTGTTAATCTTCAACTAATCTAAGATTATCAATAATAAATTTTTGTCTATCGGGAGTATTTTTGCCCATATAGAAGTTAAGTAATTCGTGAATTGAAGTATCTTTACCCATTACAACTGGGTCGAGACGAATAGTTTTACCTATAAAATTTCTAAACTCATCGGGAGAAATTTCCCCAAGACCTTTAAAACGAGTGATTTCAGGATTTGAGCCACATTCGTTCATCGCATTTATTCGTTCCTCTTCGTTGTAGCAATAGAATGTTTTTTGCTTGTTTCTAACTCTAAATAGGGGAGTTTGAAGTATATAAACGTGTCCGGCTTTTACCAAATCGGGATAATATTTTAAGAAAAATGTTAATAGTAAAAGGCGAATATGCATACCATCGTCATCGGCATCGGTTGCTATTACAACGTAATTATATCTTAACCCTTCCAATCCGTCTTCAATATTAAGTGCAGCTTGCAATAAGTTGAATTCTTCGTTAGCATAAACTATTTTTTTGCTTTCGCCAAAACAGTTCAATGGCTTACCTTTTAAGCTAAAAACGGCTTGTGTATTTACATCGCGAGTTTTTGTAATTGAACCGCTTGCCGAATCACCCTCAGTTATAAAGATTGTAGTTTCTAATCCACGTTCATCATTTGAATTAAAATGAAACCTACAATCGCGGAGTTTTTTATTGTGTAAACTGACTTTTTTGGCACTATCTTTAGCTAATTTTTTAATTCCTGCTAAATCTTTTCGTTCTTTTTCCGATTCAATAATTTTACGTAATAGTGCTTCTGCCATATCCGAATTCATGTGCAAATGTTTATCCAATAATCGGCTTACAACATCCATTACATAATTTTTTACACTTTGCCCTTTGCCATTGGGTTCCATATTCATAGAACCTAGTTTAGTTTTAGTTTGTGATTCAAAAACCGGTTCTTGAATACGAATACTTATTGCTGCAATAATAGAATTACGAATATCGCTTGGTTCAAAATCTTTTTTATAAAAATCGCGAATTGTTTTTACTAAAGCTTCGCGAAAAGCCTGTTGATGGGTGCCTCCTTGACTTGTATGCTGACCATTTACAAATGAATAATACTCTTCGCCATAACCGTTTACTGAGTGTGTAAAAACAAATTCAAAATCGGTATCAACAAGATGTACAGGCGGATACTGGATTTCACCATCTATATTATTTTCAAGCAAATCGAGCAATCCATTTTTAGAAATAAATTTTTGACCGTTAAACGAAAGAGTTAATCCTTTATTCAAATAAGCATAATTCCATAATTTCTTATCAATATATTCCGAAATAAAAAAATAGTTTTCAAATATCTCATTATCAGGAATAAAAATAATTGTCGTTCCATTTGGCTCTTGAGTTTCTTCAACAGGAAAATCGTTTGTTAATTTACCTCTTTCAAATTCAACTACTTTCTTTTTTCCTTCGCGAACCGATTGAGCTCTGAAAAAACTTGAAAGTGCATTTACT
>CAZRCF010000443.1:0-929 GCA_964598505.1 uncultured Lentimicrobiaceae bacterium
ATTTGTTTTTAATTTGTCGTATGGAACTCGCTAATTATCATTCTATTTAATGAAAGATTGTTTAATGCTCGTTTCATAATTTCTGCTTTTTAGTGCTACCAATAGTAACTTGATGTTTATTATATTGTTGGTTTTTATAATAATTCATTTTAATTCCTTTTGATGAAACTATTTCATTTTTATCATTAATCATAACACATTCAACGCCTTTAAGTTGATTTATTAAACTCAAACCAACTTCTTGTCCAAGTACAAAAACGCCTGTAGCTAAAGCATCGCAAAATTCGGCATCGGGAGCAATAATTGTAACACTTTTTAATCCTCTTACAGGATAAACGGTTTTTGGATTAATAATATGTGTATAACGAACGCTATCAATAATAAAAAACTTTTCGTAATTACCGGACGTAACCACACCCATATCGCTAACTTCGAGCCACGATAAAGCATTATTGGGATTTGATGGGTCGGCAATACCAATTATCCAATTTTTGCCATTTTCCATTTTTCCCCAAGTAATTAAATCGCCACCGGCAATAACAATTCCATTTTTAATACCTAAAGATTTCATTTTATCGCGAGCTTTATTTGCCGCAAAACCTTTGCCAATGGCACCAAAACCAATTTTCATTCCTTCGTTTTTCAAAAAAACAGATGTGTCTTTTTCGTTTAATTGTATATTTTTATAACCAATTTTTGGCAAAGTGGCTTCAACTTCTTCTTTTGAAGGTATTTTTTTCATAGTTGAATCGAAACGCCATAATTTATCAGCCGCCGCCCAAGTAATATCAAATGCTCCATCGGTAAGACTTGAAACCTTAATCGACCGTTCAATTAACCTATATAATTCAATATTTACTTTAACCGGTTTAATTCCGGCATTCCTATTGATTTTAGTAACTTCCGAACCTTCAACCCATTCAGAAATT
>CAZRCF010000443.1:939-2358 GCA_964598505.1 uncultured Lentimicrobiaceae bacterium
TATTTAACGAATTGAATATTGTCTTTTTTTGTCATTGGTTTTTATATTAATAAAGTGCAAAATACGCTATTTTGCTATACTGATTATCGTTTCAAAATATTTTATTTCTTTAATTGCTGCCTCAATACTTTCATCAATTAATTTGTCCGACTGATGAACAGCAGTTATTTCAAAACTCGAACCCATAAGTAGCAAAATCTTAGTTTTACTATGTAAAATTTGGGCAAACAGTTGAGTTTGAACTAATAATAAAAATATTAAAGTTATTCTATACATTATTTTAAAAGTATTACTTTTCCGGAAATACTATTTTGCCCTGATTTAATTGAATAAAAATATATTCCCGATTCTATTTTATTGCCATTAAAATTTGTAGCATTCCATTTGAATTCAACACCATTTTTACTTGAAATTTTATTAATAAGTTTGCCTGAAATATCATAAACCAAAAGGATTGCGTTGTTATCACAATTTTCTAATTTTATTGTTATTTCATTTGTAAAAGGATTTGGGTATTGCGAAACTTTTCCTAATAATGTTTCATTTTCATTTATACCTGAAGGAGCAGGAGTATATGTTAAAGAAATATTGGTAAATTTGTCTATGTTGGCAGGATTTAAGTTCACAGGTGCAGTTCCTTTAGTAAATGTAAATGAAGTACAAGGTCCTTGCTGGTGCGCATCTGTAAATTCTATCCAAATTTTATAATCACCATCCGGTACAATTGCCTGATTTTTATCTTTACAATTCCAAGTTACATTGTATGTTTTATAGTTCGATAAGGTAGGTCCGGTAGTAGCGTCAACAACATTTAGAGATGAATTTGCTTTCCATTGATATAGATATGATTTTTTTGAAGCCGCATTTAATTCTAATGTTTTTTGAAAAACACCGGCAGCATCTGTAACCCAAATTGCTGAAACATTCTTTGGGGCTTCATTACCTCCATTTGTAATTGTTGTAACTACAAAATTAACAGAGCCAATAGTTTTAACCTCTTTTTGAGCGAAATTTGATTTATTAATTCCTATAATTAATACTGTTATAGCAAAAAATCTAATTAAATTTTTATTCATGATATTTATTTTTTAATAATGATTCAAGATTTTTAATGTATTCTTCCGGTTTAACATCAATATAGCCCGATGAGGTTATTACTTTGTATGAATTGTCAAGTATTAATAAAAGAGGAAAAACTCCTTCAATATTATATTTTGCAGCCAATTCGTCATTGTGTTTTTGCTGTTCGGATGATAATTTATTTACTTTTTTACTAGGGAAATCAAGATTTAACATTACAAAATGATCTTTTGCATAAGCTGAAAAAGAATCTGTAAGGAGAATTTGAGTTTTTAATTTTATACAAGGCTTACACCAATCGGAGCCACTGAATACAAGTACTATTGGTAATTTTTTATC
>CAZRCF010000444.1:0-2350 GCA_964598505.1 uncultured Lentimicrobiaceae bacterium
GTAACATTTATTCCTACTTCGGCAAAACAAACTCCTGTTACTAAACCAACATAACCACTTCCTACGATAATTACTTTCATACGTATATTTTTTATTTATTTTTAATAGTCATAATAAACTCGCCAAATAATCATTATCTTGTGTGTAACTAATTTACATGGCTCGTTTCATATATATTTTTATAATTTTTTTCAAAAATAAAAAAATAAATTGAAAAATTGTAAATTAATTTAATTCAATTATATCTTCTCTTTTAGGTATTGAAATGTTTTTAACACCATTTTCGGTTAAATACTCCTTAAAAATTTCTTGTGTTTTTGATTCTCCGTGAACAAGGAAAACTTTTGATATTTTATTAAAATCTTGACATTCAATATATCGCAACATTTCTTTATAATCAGCATGCCCCGAATATGATTCAATAGTTCTGATTTCGGCTTTTACTTTATATTTTTGTCCAAAAATTGAAACTTCTCTATCGCCGCGTAAAATTTTTGCTCCAAGAGTACTTGGGGCACAATAGCCAACTCCCAAAATGGTTGTTTTTGCATTTTCAATATTATTTGCCAGATGGTGTTTTACTCGTCCGGCTTCCATCATGCCCGATGCTGAAATAATTATACACGGTCTGTTTATGTTATTTAAGTGCTTTGATTCTTCAACAGTTTGCACATAACGAAGTTTCTCGAACCCAAATGGATCGGGATCTTTTTTCATATATTCTAAAATTTCTTCATTAAAGCATTCGGGATGGTTTTTAAAAATTGTAGTAGCCGAAACAGCCAATGGGCTATCTACATAAACACTAATATCGGGTAATAATTTTTTTCTTTGTAAACGGTCGAGTGCGTATATAATTTCCTGACAACGACCAATTGCAAATGATGGTATTATTAATTTGCCTTTTTTCTTGGCACAAGTATCAATAACTACACGTAATAATTCCATTTCGGCATTTTCAATTTTATCGTGAAGACGATCGCCATAAGTTGATTCCATTATTAGATAATCTGCTTGAGGAAAAACTGCCGGATCTCTTAAAATTCGCTTGTCGTATCTGCCAATATCGCTGGTATATGTAATTTTTTTAGTTATTCTGTTTTCGGTAATTTTTAAATTTACAGCACTACCTCCTAAAATATGACCACTATCGGTAAAAGTAACAGTAATTCCATCTGCAATTTTTTCTTCAAAATTATATGGTATTGAGTGAAATAATTCCATAGAATTTTGAGCATCTTTCATTGTATAAATAGGCTCAACTAATGGCAATTTTTGTGCTTCACGGCGTTTGTTAAATGTTTTTACATCGGCTTCTTGTATTTTCCCAGAATCGGGGAGCATTATACCACATAAATCGTGAGTAGCTCGGGAGCAAATTATTCTGCCACTAAATCCGTTTTTATAAATAAATGGGATTAGCCCCGAATGGTCGATATGTGCGTGCGATAAAATTAAATAATCAATTTCGGCAGGGACGAAGCCTAATTCACGATTCATTCTGTCGGTATCTAAGCCTTTACCTTGATACATTCCGCAATCTAAAAGTATTTTTAATCCATTTGCTTTTATCAAATGTTTGCTACCGGTAACTTCGCCTCCTGTGGCTCCTAAAAATTGAATATTCATAATTTTTGTTTTTTTTGAGAGTATAAATTTATAAAAAATAGTTGAGTTTTATGAAAAAATATTATTATAAAATAAATTAAATAATGCTTGTTGTATAATAGTAATTAAAGAGATATACTAATAAGTTACTAAATCAAAAATAATAACAACATCTATCTGATATTCATATATTATGTATATATATTTAACAAAATAATTAACTTTTTAGATACAATTATTAAAATAATGGTATAAATTTGTTTTAATATTTAATATTTTGCAAAACTAAAGGGTTCTGTTTTGTAAAGATATAAAAAAATGAATTTTTAGAACCCGTAATTAAATCAAAAATTATGAAAGCAAAATTTATTACTTTAATGTTTTTCTTCCAATTAATTTTGAGTATTAATAAGGTTGATTCTCAGGTTATTAATTTTTGTGAAGGAATAGATAATTTTGGAAATCCTATTGGATCAAGTAGTGTTTTTAAAATTAATTCAGATGGTGGTTTTTTTTATTTTTTAGTTAGACTTCAAGAACCGATGGGATGTTCTTATGCTAATTATAAAATATATAAGGTTAATTATAACGGAAGCGAAAATTATAGTACAACAATTGAGCAAACTGATATAAACCCTAACTGGAGATGGTTTTGGAAAAAAGTTACTTTTTATGAATCAGGGACATATATGGTTTATGTAGAGGATTGTAATGGAAAGAATATTACTTCCGGTAAAATAAC
>CAZRCF010000445.1:0-2348 GCA_964598505.1 uncultured Lentimicrobiaceae bacterium
GTGTTATAAAGAAATCTTGAAAGTAATTACTGAATATAGAGTAATTCATCAAGAAAGACGGCCATAATCCAATACTTAAACTACAGCGCCTAACATGCGGTTGTTTAAACCACCGGTTTCTATCTCCGTTGAAAGTAACGCAAGTTTTTATTTTATCTTTTTTTGATACCTTTGTGTTGAAACGCCGGTGGCTGAAAACATCCGCCAAACTTTACCACAATCTTCCAAGACAGGGATTTCTTAAAATTATCAAGCACTAAATTAACTTGAATAATATACCCGTTGGGGATTAAAAAGAGAAAATTATAATATTTTATACCCGAATGGTTGTATTTTAAGAGATTTGATCGAGATTATAGAAATAAAATTGCTTGTGAAGATTTGATATGTAATAGTAATAGTTACTTTATGTTATTTGCATCATGCTAACTTTGACAAAGTTAAAATCAACTACTTACATTATTCTTTGCGGATTTTAGGATTTTAATTTCAATAACTCGAAAATATTTATTTAATTTGCAGTAGTTACTTGAATTATTAAAAAATAAAATTTATGATTACAAAAAAAGAGATAATCGAATTAATTTTTAAAAGCATTGCAGAAATTAATCAACAGAATGATATTGAAATTATTATAAGCGAAAACACAAAATTATATGGCAGAGATAGTGAATTAGATTCAATAGGTTTGGTAAATTTAATAACTACAATTGAAGAAAAAATTGAAGAGATAACAGGAAAATATATTACTATTGCCGATGAAAGAGCTTTTTCGCAAGAATCAAGCCCTTTTAAAACTGTTAATTCGCTTGCTAATTATATTGAAAAATTACTCCATGAATGAACAAATAAATAAACCTGTAATGCTTATTACAGGCACAAGTAAAGGTATTGGAGAATATCTTGCTAATTACTATCTTAGCAAAGGATATTTTGTAATTGGTTGTAGCAGAAGTGAATGCACAATAAAAAATGAAAACTATACCCATTTTATTGTTGACATCACTAACGAAGAAGAAATACTGAATATTTTTAAATCGATAAGAAAAGATTTTAAACGATTAGATTTTGTAATTAATAATGCAGTTGCAAATCCTACAGATATAAGCATTGCATTAATTCCATATAATACTATTGATTATATTTTCAGAGTAAATGTGTTTGCACCAATTTTAATTTGCCGCGAAGCTGTTAAAATTATGAGCAGAAATAAATTTGGACGAATTATTAATATTGGCTCTATGCTTACCAAACATGAAATTCAGGGAACTTCGCTATATACAACAACAAAATCGGCAATAAATACTTTTACAAGAGTTTTATCAAAAGAAGTTTATAATTTCGGTATTACAGCTAACGTTGTTGCACCATCAGCAATTGAAACAGATTTGTCGGAAAACGTTCGACAAGATATTTTGATTGATGTTTTAAGCAGAAATGCAATTAATAAATACGGCAATTTATCAGATGTTTCAAATTCAATTGATTTTTTATTAAAACCCGAAAATCAAGCAATTACAGGGCAAATAATTTATCTTGGAGGTGCCTGATGGAAGTTACAATTAAATCAATTACTGTTGGTTTATGGAAAACAAATTGCTATTTAATTGCTTTTGGCAATGAAGGCTTGTTAGTAGACCCCGGCGAAGATTTTGAAACAATAATCAATAGTTTTAATCTTGATAATATTAAATTAAAAGGAATTATTAATACTCATGGGCATTTTGATCATATTGGAGCTGTTGCAGAATTAAAAGAGAGATATAAAATCCCATTTTTTATTCACTCAAAAGACAAACGTTTAATTGGTCAAAGTAATATCTATAGAGGAATGGCAGGAGACCCAACTGTTAAAGAAACGCCAATTATTGATGACTTTTTAGATAATTTCGAATATATAGAACTAAAAGATAAAAAAGTTAAAATTCATTACACTCCAGGTCATACAGCAGGCTGTGTTTGCTTTGAAATTGACGGAAATTTATTTACAGGTGATACTATATATAATGATAATATTGGCAGATATGATTTGCCAAGCGGAAATAAAGATATGTTGATAAATTCGATAAACTATATTCTTAAAAACTTTAAGGGATATAAAATTTACTCAGGTCATGGAGAGTCGTTTATACTTGATGAAAAACATATTGAAAATATTAAAGAAATTATGGTTCTTCGACAAAATTAGTGGAATTATACCAAATTGTAAATATTATAAAAATTTTAAATAGTTTACGTTAGCTGGCAAAAGGTGTATCTCAAAGACCGACCTCAGCAAAAAAGCGTAAAATATTAATTGTTAATGGTTAATTGTACTCGGTAAACTGAAAAATCTAATATTCACTTAC
>CAZRCF010000446.1:0-2346 GCA_964598505.1 uncultured Lentimicrobiaceae bacterium
AATTGAAGAGCTAAAAACCAAATTTAAAGTACGATATAACCAAAATATGGAACTTGTTACTATCCGCCACTACGACCGGCAAACAATTGATAAAGTGGTAAAAGATAGGAAAATATTTACCGAACAAAAAAATAGAATTAATATTCAAATTGTGGTGCAGAGCTAAAATATTAAGACTATAAAAAATGGTAATTTATAATTAAAACTTTTTTGCAAAAATCTTCAATCGTTCAATTTCATTTCTAATTTGTTCAATAGATTCTTTATTAGCAATTTCTCCGTCCAAACTATAAACAATAAAAACTTTTCCTTTATAATTGTTTTCAAAACTTTCAAAATTAGCTTTCATCCTATCCGAAACTGAGTAATTAGCAAAGTTTGATTTTGCAGTTACAGGTTTTATTTGAATTCCAAATGCTATTTCGTTTGATAAATAACCCAAATAATCAATATCTCCAGCATGATCAAGCTCCGATGGACTTTCCTCAAAATTTACTTCGGTAAATATTTTTGCAAGCCCGTCATTAACTACAGATTTTTCTCTTAAAAATCCATCAAAAGTTCTATTAATAGTTAAGTTATAAATATAATTTTCACAATCTGCTTTCGTGAGGCTTTTAAAAGCATCTTGCCATTCAGGAATAACAACTTCGGTAATTTTTTCATAAAGTCTTTCTCCAAGTTCATTTAAGCTTTCTTTTGTAATTTTAAATGAATTTTTGCCATCTGTTAAAGCATTCTTAAAATACCAATCTTCCCACTCTTCGATGGTTTTTGGTTGACATTCTCTAATCAATGCCATTACCGAACCCACTTTATTTGGTCTTGAAAGTTGATAAGTTTGACAAGTATAGTTTAGTACTTTTTCCTTTTTGCCAAATTCCATTGAATATTTATAGTTTTCTTTCTTATTAGCCATTATTTATCGCATTAAATTTATTTTTATATTTGAAATTAAAAGAATTATCAACAAAGACTAAATTTTCTTTAAGTAAATGTGCATTAATAAAAGTTTTGTTTTCTAAATATAAATATACCATTAAATTGTTTTCACTATCGTGTTTTTGTTCATCATATTTTAAAAAAACTTTTTTTCCGCGAAGTTTATTTATTAGATATTCGTTTGCTTTACCATTAATTTCAGCATTTTGTCTAATCCCAATTAATCTAATAATTAAGTCATTATTTAATTTAATTAGTTCTGGACTAATAATTTCTTTAACAGTAAAAAAATCTTCTCTTTTACCGGTGCTGTTTGCATCTAATTTAGAGCCATATTGAATTTTCTTTACATCAATTTTTTTATCTAATTTATGCAAATCAACAAATTTATAAGGTAAAAACTTAATTTTTTCTTCAAAATTCGGATTAATGCATTCTTGTTTAATAGTTTCAATTTCAGATTTTGCAAAAGCATCACTTTCGCCAATTCTATCTTTTATGATAGAAATAAAATTCGGATTAATTTCATAACCTATTGAGTTTCTGTTTAAAATTTTAGAAACATAAGCTGTTGTTCCACTACCAATAAAAGGGTCAAGTACTGTTTCATTCGGGAATGAAAACATTTTAATTAATCTTTTGGGCAACTCATCGGGAAACATTGCTAAATGTTTATCTTGTTTTGCACCTGCAAAATACCAATGACCATTAAAATAAGTATTCCACTCTTCATTAGTCATAACCGAATTTTCCTTTTGTTCTGTAGTTGGTTTTGGAGCGTTTCCCGGTTTTTTAAATAATAAAATGTATTCAAAATCTAATTTTACTATACCATTTCTTGGATGAGGATAACTTCCCATAATGCTTGCACCACCTGAAGTATTCATCGTTGTAGCTTTTTGCCAGATTATTGAACCCATAAAATCAAATCCTATTATTTCGCAAAATTTGATTATTTCAGAATGGATAGGAATAATTTTATATCTTCCATAATATGTTGAACGTGCAAATTGATCACCAATATTAATACATAATCTACAGCCATCTTGTAAAACCCTAAAACATTCTTGCCAAGTTAGATTTAAGTGATTTATATATGTTTCATAATCATCATGAAACCCTATCTGATTTTCCGTTCCATAATCTTTTAATTGCCAATATGGAGGCGAAGTAACTACTAAATGAACGCTTTTATTATCAATTTCGCTCATTTGTCGGCTATCTCCGTTTATTATTTTATGTAAAGTTTTATTAATCATTTTTATACTTAAAATTTAAAAACAAAGATAGTGTTTTTTTAGGTATAATTTTTTTTAATTCCATTTTTTCAATTGCTTTAATTGTTTTTTTAAAATCTTTCATTTTTTGACATTAAACTAATTATAATTACTTTTGCAAAAAAAA
>CAZRCF010000447.1:0-2345 GCA_964598505.1 uncultured Lentimicrobiaceae bacterium
CGATGAGCGGCTTTATGCTTACGAAAGCGATGTTTTATATGCCTACTCAATTCCTGCATATTATTATCGTGGCACAAGAGTTTATTGTTTACTAAAGTATAGCCCAAACCGAAAAATTGATTTTTGGTTTCGTATAGCCCAAACATGGTACGCTGACCAAAACGTCATAAGCAGCGGATTAGAACAAATTAATGGCAATACAAAAACCGAAATTAAAGCTCAGATTAGGGTTAAGTTTTGAGGGTTATTTTAAAACAACATTTGGAGGCATGCTGTTAGTGTTCGTTATTTTTACCTTCATTCGATTTTGCATAAACAACAACAGAACCAACTAAATAGTCATGAATAGCTTTCCTTTTTTTATTGCCTAAAACTGTAAGTAGCGAAATCCAACCTAAAAAAGCTTTCACTATATACCTAAGTATGGCTAAAGGAAATAGTATGTTTTTCTTTTCATTCGATTCTTTTTTAACTCTAATCCCAATCATCATGTGACCAATAGTTCCACCAAAAATACTTGTAAAAAGTGGGTCATAAAGCAAGAAAATAAATATAAATGCTATAATTCGAGCATAGTCTGGCACACTTTCAAAGAGCGAGAAAATATAAGATGCTACTATCATAAAAACTACAATGACAATAACATCAGCCATAATAGCTTTAACTCTATCAGAAACTCCTGGGTAATTCACTTCTGTCATAATTTTTGTTTTTTAAATTATCGGTTTGAATATGTGCGTTCGATATTTTATTTCATCTTATATTCAAGATATATAAATGATTTGTTTTTTGTCAACTCAATCTTTTCTCTCTTGATTAATTCAAGATTTTTCGACTGAATAAATCTATCAATTTCTTTTTCATTCACTTCATTTGAAATATATGACAATTTTTCAAGAGAATTATATTTTGTCTTTGAAACAAAAGATGTATTTTTGTTTGTTTGAATTACAATTGATAATATTCCTTTTTTGCGAAGTGTTTTGATTATTTTATTTAATGCTTTTTCAGGTTCTACATATTCTAGGACAAGTCCAACAAAAAACAAATCAATATTCTTAATTGCTAACTCATCGTTCTGAATATCTATATTATATATTTCAAGATTATTTATTTTGCTTTCAAAATTTTCATTTGTTATTTTCAGATATTCTGGGTTAATGTCAATAGCATATACTCTCTTTGTAATTTCAGTTTTTATATGTTCTAATCCGTTTCCGGTTGAACAACCCAATAGGGCAAAATTTTCTGGTAAATATTTTTCAAGGCAATATTTTGTCAATCCGTTCAAAACTTGTGCTTGTCCAACTTCAATCATATGATTTTCATAGTCTGAATGAGATATGTTTAACCAAGGATTTTTCATTTTAAAATTAATATATTTTTTTGAGTTTATAAGATAGTTGATTTTATAATAAAGCAAACCTACTATATAATTGTTAAAAAACCAAATTATCCATCGAAATTCAAGAATTTAATTATCTTAAAAAATACTATTATGGTGAAGTTTGTAACTTTGACAAAGGTAAAACAAAGCAAACAAATATTAGTTTGCAATATGCTATTTTGCAGTCATTTTCTTTATTAATTGAGTATTATTTTTTCAACCCAATCATTAGAAAAATAAAAAATAAGCCAAGTATAATAAAAAACGGAATAAGAATTCTTATTGTGGCTTTTTTCTTCTCTTCTTCGGTGCGATTGATAAACGACAAAACTAATTTTTGGTAATTGGTCTTGCTGCCTACTGTTTTTGAAACAGAAAAATAAATAATAAATATTAGCGGAATAGCAAGCAAACGACCAATAGCTTTGCCCGAAGAATAACCAAAAATGCTATGAAACAGATGATTTATATTGTTAGAAAAATCTTTTGAAACAGTTGATAAAAAGGCAATTATTAATAGTAATACAAGAATAATAAAAACACTTAAAAATATATTTCCATTAAATCTGCCCGAAGCTCCGTTTTTACCTTTTGCAGTTAATTCGTAATACTGACTGCCATATAAGGCTTCTAAATATTTCATACATTCATTTTTAATTTATAATTTAATTGTTGTATGGAACTCGCTAATTAACATTATCTTGGGTGAAATATTGTTTAATGCTCGTTTCATAATATTTTATATTTTTGAATATTAATAGAACAAAAATAGCAAATATTGTTAATTTTTTATAGTTTATGATTGTTTTAATAAAAAAGTGTTTACAAAAACATTTCAACCCCTTTTTATTATTGGTAAGAAATAATTGTATTTTTGTGAAAAATTTTTAAAGTAGCAAAAAATACATAAAGTCATCCAAAATGGTATGCTTTGTTAAGGTGGCAAAAAATATAAAAG
>CAZRCF010000448.1:0-2345 GCA_964598505.1 uncultured Lentimicrobiaceae bacterium
TTGGGCGGTACTTTGGCAGTGGCAAATGGAGGAACTAATACAACGTCTTTAACAGCAAACAAAGTAATGGTTGGCAATGGAACAAGTGGAGTTTTAACCCCTACAAATCTGCATTGGGATAATACAAATACTCGTTTAGGAATTGGAACTCCAAATCCCGCATTAACACTTACAGTTATAAGCTCATCAAGTAATGATGGAATCTCTACCTATAACACAGCTACCGATGGAGCTGCGGACATAAGAATTGGAAATAACACAAATAATAATTTAGGATTCATTAGAGTTGGAGGTAGTACTTATGGAACAACTGCAAATCAAAATACCTTAATGATAGGTACTGGAGGAGGTTATACTATTCATATAGCACCTAATAGTAGTCCTGCTATTAGTGTATTAAATGAAGGATTTGTTGGTATTGGAACAACAAGTCCAGGTTCACGATTAGTTGTTAAAGGTGTTAATAATACAAGTGGAGAATCAGCATTAAATGTTACTAACTCATCAAATGCTTCATTACTATTTGTTAGAAATGATGGGAATGTTGGTATTGGAACTGCGAGTCCAAGTTACAAATTAGATATTGCACAATCTTCTGATTCTTATTATGCAATAAATATTTCTAATCCATCCGGAAGAAGTGCTGCAATAGGATATTCTTCTACTTATCAATTAGATTTAGGTGCAACAGGGACAAACGATAATGTAAGGTATGGGGTATTTACATCTGGGGGTGGAGTAGCAAGTTTTTATACAAGTGGAACAGAAAAAATGCGCATTACAAGTGGTGGCAACGTCGGGATTGGAACTGCAAGTCCTTTAGCCAAATTACACGTAAATGGTGGTGGTGTTGCTTCAAATATAAATAATGTTGATTCAAACAGCACGTTTAGGTTTGATCTTGCAAATCCCGCAATATCTTTATCTATTGGTTACGCAAATCCATATGACGTGGCATATATTCAAGGTTCTAATAATGTAAATGAAACAAGTACATTTTTTTTGTTAAATCCTTACGGAGGCGCTATTGGTATTGGACTAAATGGTAATCCCACCGCACAATTACACGTTGTCGGAAATGGATTGTTTACGAGCAATGTCACGGCAACAAGATTTGACCCAACAAGTTCAAGTGCAAGCGGAAATGGAATGTATTTAGCAGGAACAAATACATTAGGTTTTTCAACTGCAGGTGTAAATAGAATGACAATAGACAATAGAGGGAATATAGGTATATTAGTAACACCAAACACAGATATTAATTCTGTTTTTAATGGTTTTCAATTTCCACAGGGTGGTTCTTTTTTATCAAGAAACGACCTTCCTATTGTTTTTTTTGGAAGTAATTTAATAACAGATGCTTCCAACGCAAGAAGACAAGTAAATGGTAGAGGCGTAAGATTAATTGCAAATTCATGGCCTGATTTATCTCTTGATTTTTGGATAGAATCAGCGTCTAATGGAAGTGCTGGGTCAATTGCTACGGTTGTAAGAAGAGTAACATTAGATACTCTTGGAAATTTAGGAATAGGTGATAATATTGTAGGTATTTCACAAAAACTTGACGTTGATGGAAATGCAAGGATAAGGGGATTAGCCAACGCATCTAATCCAATGAACGTACAAGTAGATGTAAATGGCGTATTAATAAGAACATCGTCTATTGAATTAAAAGAACATATAGAAAGTTTACCTTATGGATTAAATGAAATTTTACTTTTGCAACCGTCAAAATTTAACTATAAAGATAAATACAAATATGGAGAAGGGTATGATATTGGCTTTATTGCTGAAGATGTGAATAATGTTATTCCCGAGGCTGTTGGCACGGGAGTAGAAAGTGATATATTTATGGATAGCGTTAAACTCATTCCTGTTTTAGTCAAAGCCATACAAGAGCAAAACTCCCTTATCAAAGCCCTTGAACAAATAATTATTAACCTCAAAAATAAATAAAATGAGATATCTATTTTTATTCCTTCCCTTGTTTTCCTTTGCGCAAGATGTCGTAAAGGATACTGTTTACATTCAAAAGCAAGGCAACATTTATTACATTATTCAGCAAACGACTTTGTCGGATAGCACAGTCACAGGCTCAAAGCAAATATTGGGCGATTCTGCTACTGCCATTCAAAGCCTTGTCACCGATGCTGAAAGGCAAAGTAACACATTGGCTATTCATGCAAAGCCTATTATCACAAAGGGCAAAGCGGTACAAAGAATTAATTACTACAATGATTTGCACGTTCAAATAAGCGGAAAACCTGTGTATTTTACAACGGCTCAAAGAGACACGGCAAAGTTTCTTGGAGACTGGAGGCTAAATTTTAACGGTGAAATTATTG
>CAZRCF010000449.1:0-2343 GCA_964598505.1 uncultured Lentimicrobiaceae bacterium
TATTTTATAAATGAGCGAAGCGAATGATTTTATTCTTAACTTTCTTGTTCTTTCCCCAAAGGGAAAGACAAGAAAGTTTTTTTAAATTGAAATCAATAAATAAAAATAATTTCCATTTTCATATTTTTTTTTATCTAATAAATACCGGAACTTAATCTCATTTTTGGTTTAAAATAAGGTGTTTTTGTAGATATAATTTAAAATTATAGCAAATTTGAATTATATTTAAAAAAATGAAATTTAATTTGTTAAATACTTGATTATAGCAAAATAATTTTGTATATTTGTAGTCAAATTCAAAAATTTAATTTATTATGTATATACAATTTAACAAAAATACGAATAAAGACAGCCAAAATGCTCGTTTTTATCCATTATTATGTGAAAAATATTGGCAAAATGGTGTTGCAAAAACAAAAGTAATAGCCAATTTATCAAAATTACCCATAGATATCGTGATAGCTTTATCAGGTTTTTTGAAAAATAAAAAAGAGATGTTAGTAGCACTAAAAGATATTATTATTAAAAAGAGTATCGATTATGGTTTTATTTATATTTTGATAGTCTTAATGGATAAATTACGAATTACCGAATTATTGCAAAAAATATTAGGAGAAAAAGCCAATTATATACGCTTAATGATAATAGGAAAAATTGTAACACGAGGTAGCAAATTAAGTATATTCAATTGGATACATCGTAATGAACACATTGCTAATAAATTAGGTATTGATTTAGATAAATTAAAACTTGATAATTTATATGATGCCTTAGAGGATTTATCAAATGTTCAAAAACATATTGAACATAAATGGAACTTATATCATAAATATATAAAAGATGAAATATATTTATACGATATCACCAGCACATATTTAGAAGGCGAGAAAAATGCTTTAGCCAAATTTGGTTATAATAGAGATGGGAAAAAAGGAAAAAGACAAATAGTAATAGGATTATTAACTACAAAAAATGGTTTTCCTTTGAGTATAGAAGTATTTGAAGGTAATACAACAGACCAAAGCACAGTGATAGAACAATTAGAAAAGATAAAAAAAGAATATCAATCTAAAGATATAATTTTTGTTGGTGATAGAGGTATGAAAATTAGATATAATTTAGAAAAAATGGATGAGCAAGATAAGATAGGCATTAAATATATAAGTGCATTAACATTAGAACAGATAAGATGTTTAATTGAAGATAATATTTTTCAACTTGATTTATTTTCAAAAAAGATAGCTGAGGTAGAACATCAAGATGTTCGTTATATTCTGTGTTATAATGAAGATTTGGAAATTGAAAAACGAGAAAAACGAAATCAGATGAAAAATAAATTTGAAGAAAAAATAGAATTAATAAAACTTTCTTATGATAACCAAAAATTCAAATTTGAAAAAAATAAAAACCGATTATTGCAAGGTGATAAAAATAAAAAACTAGTTACTCAATTCTCTCAAAAACAATTAGATAGATATAAATATAGTGTTCAAAAATGTATTGAAAAGTATCGTATGCAAAAATTTTTTGAAATAGAAATTACAGAAGATAATTTTTCATTAATTTTTAATTTTGATAATTATTCCGATTCTAATAAATTAGATGGCAAATATGTAATTGTTACTAATGTGGAAAAAGAAAAACTGGATAAAGAAACCGTTAGAGAGCAATATAAAAATCTTAAACATGTAGAGCATGCTTTCAGAGATTTGAAAACAAATTATTTAGAAATTCGTCCTGTAAATCATATAAAAGCATCTACCACTAAAGGTCATGTAATAGTTTGTATGTTTTCGTATGCGATAATTAGAGAAATAGAACAAAAAGTTTTTCCATGGTTGAAAAAATTCAATAAAAACAATAAAAGACAATTATCGTTTAATGATATAGAACAAGAATTAAAAATGATTAAATATAATGAACTAATGATTAGTAATGATTATAATATATACAAATTAACCGAATTGTCTGATATTAATAAAGAAATATTTGAAATATTAGAAATTAATCCTGAAAATATGTTAAAATAATATTATAGCAAATAAAATTAAAAAAAACATTCGCAAATACCCATTTTTGCTAAATTATTGGTCTAAACTTCCGTTATAAGGGTTTTCGTTTTTTGTTTTTCTGCTTATTCATAAGTAATAAAAATTTTGTGTTAAATTTTTATAAACCCTCTATTGATAGTTTACCTAGTTCTTTTAAAACTAGTTGATAGTGTCCAAAAAAGTGTGTAAAATTTGAAAATTAATTAAATTTATAAAATAACACAATTAAAAATTTAAACACAATGAATTTTTCACTAACACATTTTAGCGAAATTTTTTCGGAATTAGCAAG
>CAZRCF010000450.1:0-2337 GCA_964598505.1 uncultured Lentimicrobiaceae bacterium
TAAGCGATCATTTTCAGTTTAGCACTATTCATTAAGGGTAACTGGTTAATGGTAGCCAGATTTTAAAAGGAAGAAGGAAAAAGAGAAAAGTATTAAGCCTGAATTCTGAATTATGAAGATTTAAGACCGACCTCAGCAAAAAGCGATAAATTATAATTGTTAATGGTTATTGTTTAGTTTCACTACGTTATGCGAAGTTCGGAAACTTAGTACTGAGGAAATACAAACCAAATTTCGCTTATGGTTTTAAAGTTGACCGTTAACCACTTTCTTCAATATTCTCGACTTTTAAAAAACTTTATTTTATTTTATGTTGTCATAATAGGTCATTGAAACTTAATATTTTGCTGCCTTTACTCTCATAATATTGAAGCATTTCTTCAATTTTCCTTTTATCATAACTTGTAATGCAATCTGATAAGACATTAACTTTATAATTTGCCTTAATTAAGTTATAACAGGTTGATTTGACACAAGCAATTGCATCTGCTCCTGAAAGATAGAATTCATCTATTTTGTTTTTATCTATAAAAACTGCGAACTCCTCACTACTTAATGCGTTTCCTTTGAATTTCGTGAAAATATTTTTTGATACTATTTTCAAATCCGAAACTAATTCAGCCCCACGTGTATTGGATTTAAAAGTCCTTGTGCCATCTGATAAATTTTCGTGCCTTATATAAACAACGTGAATATCATTAATAACCGCCCAATCTATGGCTTTATTTATATTGCCAATTATTTCCTTATAATTCTTTGTTATATCATTTTGAATGTCTATTATTACTAATGCTTTTTTCATCTTTCTTACTTTTTGTGTCCTTGTCGAACAGTTTATATTTTGCTTTAAAGTTTATTTATACTTTTCACTGTCCCGCACGAATTGTCGCTTGCTTGCTGGTAACGTCAGCCAGTCTAAAAACCTCCTTGTATTGCAAAATTTTGTTCAAATTTAAACCCTTTTAAGGAAGTTTCAAAATTTATTGTGATTATATTTGATAAAAAATACATTGACTCGTGCAATTACTTTAAAACGCTTACGCAAAAGAGGTTACGAAGCTATGGTCACTTATTCAGAAAAAGTTGCTTCACATCTAATGAATCGCTTTATACAAGTACCGCTTGGTTTACACTGAAGTGTACATTGGTGTGAGAGCTGGTTATTGAGCAAAACCGAAATATAATCCCTGCCTGCTAAATACTGGTAGGGCGGTTTGCTCGATTGGCGGTAGTATTATTTTATTCTCATAATGAAGTCAAGTACACCTTGATACATTAATTGAACTTGCTCAATTGTATACTCACCGTACTTTCCATGAGCGGCTCTATTTCTCAAGTCTAACCATGCTGTCACGCTTTTTTGTTCTAATACGCCATAAACACCAGTCTTTGTTAAGTCCGCATTTAGTAAGTCTGCCTTTTTAGGTATAGAATCTGTTCCTTTAATGCTGAATGTGTCCACAGAATAGATGCTACAGAGTTGTCTAAGGTGTTCTTCTAGAACGGAACCTATCATTACAGCAGCCGGGTCTTTATATTTCTCATCTAACAAGTATTTACTCATTTCAAGAAAGTCTGAGAAGACTTCGGCAGTAACAAGGCTTTTAAAAGTTGTTAGCCAACCGTTTTCGACTTCATGTCGTAAGGATTGCAGTATGTTAATACCTGTTTCAATATTATAAACATAACTATTAACTACTGATTTATCAAATTCTTTAAAATAAGTATGAGTCTCTCCAAATATCGTTGATATCATTGCTAGAGATGCGGAGCGGAATCCTGCATAAAGGCCAGTGTCAACATAGTCAGAACCCATATTTGAATATTTCTTTGTCGCCAATGCAGCAGTCCCTTTGGAAATGGCGAAATCAATTCTTTTTAAAATGTCTATTGTTTGCATAATGTATCTTTAATATTACCCACAACTAATCTCTATCCACCATTAGGCGGTTATTTCGTACTTAGCTTTAGGTTTGTAGTTTAGTTTATATTATTGTATATCAGTATATTATTGGTTTTAAGCATGGATTTATTTAAAAATTATAATAAATCGTGAGTGTATTAGTTTGTTTATTTATATTATGCCATTTTGTTTAACAACAAAATTTAATCAATTGTAAATAACAATCAGTAAATAGTAAAGATGGAAATCATCTATTCACTAATCACTTATTCACCCATTTACTTTTTTACAAATATCTTTGCACTTATTCTTCAACGATAAAAACAACTTTAAATCACAAAATATTTTAATTGAAACCTATCCTTCCATTTGTTGTTTCAATCTATCTTGTTCAATAATTCTGGTATTTAACAAATTAATATAATTTAGGTCGC
>CAZRCF010000451.1:0-2324 GCA_964598505.1 uncultured Lentimicrobiaceae bacterium
TTAGATTTAGCTTCAGGTGATGTATTACCAGTTGCTTTCACAGCTCCAGCTGTTGCTGCTTAATTTTAAGTTGTTTTTTAGAGCTTAATTGACAAAAAAGATAAATCTAATTAAAAAATTAGATTTATCTTTTATTATTTATTATTGAAAACTAAAATAATAGAATTTTGGTAGGTAATTAACGTCTATAAATATATATATAGACGTTAAAAAATGACTTAATAAATTATAATCAAAATATAAAAGAAATTATAAATAAAATATTTTTATGTCACATTTTACTAATTTAAAAACAAGTTTTAAAAATTTACTTCATTTAGAAAATGCATTAAATAAATTAAATATTGTCTATAAAAGAGAAAAAAAATTAATTGAGTCGAATAATTCTAAACTTTATAATATTAATTTAGTAATTCCACAGTCTAATAATTATGATATAACTTTTAATTGGAATGGTGAAGAATATGAATTAATTCTGGATACTAGTTTTTGGATTCAACCTTATCCTGTCGAAAATTTCATTAACAAACTTTCACACCACTATGCAAATAGTGTAATTATTGCTGAAAGTCAAAAAATTGGATTCCAACCAATTAAGTCAAAACAACACGTCGATGGATCAAATACTATTACCTTACAAAGATGGAATATATCAAATTCACGATCTGTAGTTTAAAATCGTACCTTCAACTCCATATTTTAAGCGATTTTTACTTGAAAAATTAAATTAAAAAATCTAGAAGTTTAGGATTAGCTTATTAATAATTTGTAAGAAAATTTTAATTTCTTACAAATTATTAATAAGCTAATCCTAAACTTCTAGTTGTTTCTGCTCCTAGATAAACTCTTACGCTTAAAAAATCAGTAGGACATGCTGTTTCACAACGTTTACATCCAACACAATCTTCTACTCGTGGCGAAGAAGCAATTTGACCAGATTTACAACCATCCCAAGGAACCATTTCTAAAACATCAGTAGGACATGCTCGAACACATTGAGTACAACCAATACACGTATCATATATTTTAACTGTATGAGACATAATTTTTATTATAACCTTATTAATTTTCTAGTATAAATTATACGTTATTTTTAATAAAAATAAATAAGTAAGTTTTATTTATGATAACCAACCATAACTATGTAAACCTTTTCCTAAAAAATTAACTCCTAAGTAACAAATCCAAATAACAAAAAAGCCCAATCCACCTAAAATAGCGGTTTTTTTACCTTTCCACCCTTTAGTAATGCGTGAATGTAAGTAAGTAGCAAATACTAACCAAGTAATCAACGCCCATGTTTCTTTTGGATCCCAACTCCAATATGAACCCCAAGCTTCATTTGCCCAAACTCCACCAGCAATAATTCCAATCGTTAAGAATGGGAATCCTAATCCAATAATTCTATAACTCCAGTTATCTAAACTTTTTAAAAGTTTTAAAAAAGCAATTTCTTGAATGTCTTTGTCAAATAGTAGATTACTGGACATAGATAACTTATTCTCTTTTGAAAATACTTTCGCTTCATAATAATCAAAAATATTATTATAAAAAACGAGTGATGTGGATTCATCAACTAATTGTAAATCGACATCTTGTAATTTTGAGAGAACAAGAAATAAAATACAGAATAGAGAACCAATTATTAGTGTTGCGTAACTTAACATCATCATACTAACATGCATCATTAACCAATTTGATTGTAAAGCAGGAACTAAGGGACTTGATTTTTGCATTTCCGCAGACAGAGTCAAATTCGCAAATCCATTAATTAATAAGGCAATCGGTAATAAAACCGCACCTAATAATTTACTTTTTGTTTTAAATTCTATATACAAATAAATAGTTAATAATATCCAAGTTAAAAATAATAATGATTCGTAAAGATTACTTAATGGAAAATAACCAGCAACAATCCATCTTGAACAAAGAATAAAAAACAATAAAACATTTGCTATTATGGCACTCAATTTTCCTAGTTGGATTAGATTTTTTGTCTCTTTAAATAGAGAGAAACTAATCCAATATATAATCATAGCAAATAATAGAATGCCAAAAACAATATTTGATGAAAAATTTTGAGCATTATTCCAATCCATTAAATTTCTCCAATAAAAATTATTTTTATCATTAGGTTTATACTATAGTATTTTACTTAAAAATAAGCTATTTATGTATCTTTCTTTTTGCAAATCAAAAAATTCAAATCTATGAAATTTACCCCATTTTTATTTAACAAATAAAATTATGGGTTTGAAATAATCTTTTTTCCTTTGTGGTCACAAGAAAAATTTATTGGATAATCAATAAAGTTTGACATTAAT
>CAZRCF010000452.1:0-2311 GCA_964598505.1 uncultured Lentimicrobiaceae bacterium
TAATTGAATAACTTATTAAAAAAAATATTAATTATCAAAAATTATTTTGAGAATGTTATTATCTAATTTTATTACTTTTGCGTACGCCGTTAGCAATGGGAATGATTAGCTAAAATCCACGTTGTTCTTTCCATAATTGGTGGAAGCTTTTCTTAGCTAAAATAGGTACTTCACGTCTTGGGCCCCATGGTTTACTAAAAACCATTTTTAAAGCTTTGTTTTTGAAATTTACTGAGCCAAAATCCATCCATTTGCGTTTTAGCATAATTTTTTTCCAACCCCACATGGTAAGTTTCTCAAACATTGCCGGATTAATTTCATTAACAGCGTCGTTTCTATTATGTAGTAATAATTCATGTAAAGGAATTTTAACAGGACAAACTTCGGAGCATTTACCACACAATGAAGAAGCAAAACTTAAATGTTTATATTCTTCAAGTCCATTCATTAAAGGGGCTATAACCGCACCTATAGGGCCACTATAAGTTGTACCATAAGCATGTCCGCCTATACTTCTATATATAGGACAGCCATTTAAGCAAGCACCACAGCGAATGCAGCTCATGGCGCGTCGTTGCTCTTTTCTTTTAAATACTTCTGTACGTTTGTTATCTAACAAAACAACATACATATCTATAGGCCCATCAATTTCTCCATCGTGTTTAGGTCCTGTAAGTATTGAATTATAAACTGTTATATTTTGTCCGGTTCCATGTGTTGCTAATAAAGGTAAAAATAAATCTAAGTCTTGAATAGATGGAATTACTTTTTCCACTCCCACAATAGCTATGTGTACTTTTGGAAAAGAAACACTCATCATCGCATTACCTTCGTTTTCGGTAACAAGAACGCCACCAATATCGGCTATCAGAAAATTACCTCCTGTTATTCCAGCATCAGCATGTACAAATTTTTCTCTTAATAATTTTCTAACAAATCCAGCTATTTCGGTTGGAGTTATATCTATAGGTGTTCCAAACTTCTCATTAAATAATAATGCAACATCTTCTTTTGATTTGTGCATTATTGGAGTAATAATATGATATGGGCGTTCATCAGCTATTTGAACAATATACTCTCCAAGATCTGTTTCGAGTGATTCTATTTTATTCTTTTTTAATACATCATTAAATTCTATTTCTTCGGTAATCATTGATTTTGACTTAACAATGTTTTTAACATCATACCTTTTTAGAATATTAACTATCTCGCTCATGGCTTGTTCTGCATCCAACGCCCAAATAACTTTTCCTCCTCTTTTAGTAAAATTAGCCTCAAAATCTATTAAGTATTTATCAAGGTTATTAATAACTCTGTGTTTTATATTTCCAGCACGTTTTTTAGCTAATTCAAGGTTTTTGTATTGTTGTTTTCCTTTAATTACAGCTGTGTCGTATTTAGATATATTAAAATTAAGTTTCCTCCTGTGTTCTTTATCAAAGGATTTTTCTTCAGAATCTTTTACAAATTTATTATATGCTTCAGAAATCATCTCTTAAAATTTAGATATTTTTTCAACTCTTATTTGATGTCGACCGCCTTCGAATGCTGTATTTAAAAATGCTTCTACCATTTGAAGTGCTAAATCATAATTAATAAACCTTCCTGGCAAAGAAAGTATGTTGGCATCGTTGTGCATACGGCATAATTGAGTTTGTTCAACATTCCAACATAATGCAGCTCTAACGTTTCTGTGCTTATTAGCAGCCATTTGAATTCCATTACCACTTCCGCATATTATAATTCCTTTTTCAAATTGATTATTAGACACAGCCTCAGCCAAAGGATGAACCATGTCAGGATAATCAACGCTTTCGTGAGAAAAACAACCGTAATCAACTAATAAATAACCTTTTTGCTCTAATTGTTTTTTTAAAAACTCTTTTAAATCAAATCCACCATGATCGCTACATATAGCAATTTTCTTTCCTTTATCAAACATTGTTCATAAATAATTTGCTACAAAAATAATGATTATTTTTCATTTAGCTTATGTTGAGAAAATTAAACGTAAAAATAAAAAATTTGTTTATTTTAAACCATTACTAATCAATATTTTTATTTTTTTAACAGCCGTATTGTTAATAAAGTTTATTTTTGTACTTTAAATAATAAAAACTTATTTGAGTTATAAACAAAACATGATTTTTCTTAAAAAATCTACTTTAATTTAAAATTTATCAATAGTTTTAAACATGATGTAAACATAAATTTTACTCATATATTTTATAAATTTATCAATAGTTTTATTTATACACACAATGTTAATAAATCTTTAAATTATTATAAAAGATGATTATAGAAAAATATT
>CAZRCF010000453.1:0-2310 GCA_964598505.1 uncultured Lentimicrobiaceae bacterium
CGTGGTCGAGCATTTTTAATACAAATTTTCGCATCGAAAATGGTGCTACTACTAAAGTTTTAAACTTATAAGGTCGATAATACGATTCAAATAAGTTGAAAACATTATCAACTTCATTAGCAATTTTTTCATTTGAAGTTAATAAACCAATATCTGAGAATGTAGGAGCAGTTTGCTCGTTAAAATTACCGGTACCAATATTACAATATAGTTTTAATTTTCTGTTTTCTTTTCGTTTTATTAACATCAATTTTGAATGGACTTTAAAACCCGGAATTCCTTGCAAAATTTTAACTCCCGAATCTTGAAGTTTTTTCATCCAATAAATATTTTGTTCTTCGCTAAATCGAGCTTGGAGCTCTAAATAAACAACAACTTCTTTCCCGTTTCGCGAGGCATTTATAAGCGCATTAATAACACTTGAAACTCTTGCTACACGATAAATTGTCATTTTTATCGTTTTAACATTTGGGTCAATTGATGCTTCGCGTAGCAAATCAATAATATGCTGAAACGAATGATATGGAAAATGTATCATTATATCTTTTTTTGCCACAACATCGAGTATGCTTTTTTTGTTTTTTAGCTCAGGATGTAGAAATGATGGCATTGGAGGATAATTCAAATCTTTATGACCAATGTTGGGAAAATCGATAAAATCTTTAAAATTATGGTATCTCCCACCTGGCATTAATGCATTATTTTTAACTCCACCAAACATTGCAGAAACTTTCTTTAATAAATTATCGGGTATTGAGTTATCGTAAACTATTCGCACAGGGAAACCGCTTTTTCTTAATTTTAAGCTATCAGCAATTCTTTCAATGTAGCTTTTAGAAACATCGTTATCTAAATCTAATTCCGAATCTCTAGTAATTTTTATTGTAAAAGCGCGATATTCATCAAAATTGAAAATTGAAAAAATATCATCTAAGCAATAACGAATAACATCTTCTAATAAAATAATATATTGTTTTTCTTGGGAATTGGGTAAAATTAAAAACCGTGATATTTGCTGAGTAGGAACCTCTAAAAAAGCAAAATCGTCTTTTACTGAATCAATTTTAGATTTCATTTGAATTGCTAAATAAATTGAAGTATCACGAATTGCATCTGCATTTTTGAAATTCTTTAGCATTATAGGAAAAATATGCGGACGAACAATGTTTTTAAAATACATTTTTACATATTCGCCTTGTTCTTTCGTAAGTTGATTTTCGTTTATTATAAAAATATTATGCTCGTTTAAATCTTTAAGCAACGTTCGGTATATTGAAAGGAATTTCTCTTGTTGTTGCTGATCAATAAGCGTTATTTGTTCTAATGTTTGAACTGGATTAAACTCTAAATAGTCGTTATTTTTGTTACCAATTGAAATTAATCTTCTAATTGTTGCAACTCTAATTCTGAAAAATTCATCTAAATTATTAGAGTATATGCCTAAAAACTTAATTCTTTCAATTAACGGATTGCGCTCATCAGCAGCCTCTTGCAAAACTCTATCGTTAAATTGAAGCCAACATAATTCTCTATTTAACAATATTGAATTGTGGTTATTATTTTTCATATTTTTGTTCATAAAAATTTTAAATTATTGAAAAAACAAGTTTTGCATTACCAATAAATAAATCAGCCCATGAATCAATATCAAAATTAAAAGCTATTGAAGAAGCTGTTTTCAAACCACACATTTCTTTTGAAAAATAGCTTGCCATTTGCGAAATTGCTGGATTATGACCAACAAACATTACAGAACTTATTTTATCGTCAACAGATAGCAAAATATCAATATTCGATTCAAAATCGTTTTTATATATATTCCTATTTTCAATTATTTTTTCTTCGGCAATACTTAGTTTTTTGGCAATTATTTTTGCTGTAATAAAAGTTCTATTTGCTGAACTTGTAATAATTAAATCGGGTTTAATATTGTTTTCAATAAATAAGCAGGCTAAATTATTAAGAGATTTAATTCCATTTTCGGTAATTTCTCTATCAAAATCATGAATCTTTGATGAAGTTCTCTCAGCTTCGGCATGACGTAGAAGTATAATTTGCTTCATAGTATTTTGAAATTAGAATTCAAATATATAAAAAACAATTCATTTATCTTTTTATACTTAATATTTTTATTTTTTTCTAATGTTATATTGTACTCTCTAAATAATAATTCTCTTGTTTGTAACCAATATACATGGCTCGTTTCTTAAATAGTTTTTGCACGAAAACGCTTGTTCCTATTATTTGCGTCATTCTTTTTGTCATCCTACATTTGCAAATTATAAAAAAGGATTAAATTTGAATAATAAT
>CAZRCF010000454.1:0-2301 GCA_964598505.1 uncultured Lentimicrobiaceae bacterium
AATATGATGAAAATATTAATTTTTTATTTGCAAATTAACACAGTTCTTGCTGAACTCAGTAAAGCCCCCTCATGTTAATATAGACACTTCGACAAGCTCAGCGTGACAATTTTAATGCGACAGGCTCAGCGTGACATTCCTGTTCTTTTGTCATGCTAAGCAAAGTGAATGAGATTCTTCGCTAATGCTTAGAATGACAAAATCCTCTCTATCACTCGGAATGACAAAGCAAACGTTGTGAGAAGCCGTTGTGCGAAGTTTGTAACTTCGCACTAAATAATCGTTAGTCTGAAAATAACTAATAGAAAATATGAAGTTTCAAACTTTAAAACAAAAAAAGTGCGAAATTCGGAAACTTCGCACAACGATATAAAAATATTTTGCACTCCGAGTTGGAAAATTACCAAGCATAGGTAATAATATCAATATCTTGATAAGGGAATTTATACATTTCGCTAATTGATCGGTTTGTAACAATTCCTTTGTACATATAAACACTTTTTCGGAAAATAAAATCATTCCGTAAGAAAGATTCAATTCCTCCACTTTCGCAAATTTCTAAAATTGTTGGTCCTAAATAATTACTAAGTGCATAAGAGGCTGTATGTGGAACTCTTGATGCAATATTAGGAACACAATAATGAGTAACTCCCGAAAAACAAAATACAGGGTCGGCATGAGTGGTTGGTTTTGAAGTTTCTACACAACCACCTTGATCGATACTAACATCAACAATTACAGAGCCTTGTTTCATCTCTTTTACCATTTCTTCTGTAACCACAACTGGGCTTCTACCAGTTTTACCATACAAAGCCCCAATAACTACATGTGCAGTTTTTAGTGATTTAAGTAATACTTTAGGTTGAATAATTGATGTAAAGATTCTTGAATTTAGGCTGTTTTGTAATCGTCGGAGTTTATAAATATTGTTATCAAAAACTTTTACCATTGCACCAAGTCCCATTGCAGCGCGAGCAGCAAATTCACCAACAGTGCCTGCTCCTAATATTAACACTTCGGTAGGTGTGATGCCCGAAAAACCGCCAAGCATATTGCCTTTACCAAATTTGGGATCGGATAGATATTGTGATGCAATTAGTATTGATGTATTGCCGGCAATTTCGCTAACGGCTCTAATTAATGGATACGAATCGGAATTATCTTGTATAAACTCAAAAGCTATTGCAATTACTTTTTTATCTGATAATTTTTTGAAATAATCGTGATTTTGAGCCATTAAATGAAGTGCCGATATAATAGTTTGCCCTGATTTTAACAAATCAATTTCGGCAACAGAAAGTGGCGAAATTTTTAATAATAAATCGGAATTTGAAAAAATATAATTTGTAGATTCTATTATTTCAGCTCCAGCTTCAACATACTCCTGATTATTAAAAAATGCTCCCTCACCAGCTTTAGTCTCAATAATTACTCTATATCCATTACGAACTAATAAATTTACCGCTTCGGGTACTAAAGCAACTCTATTTTCGAAAATATTTGTCTCTTTTAAAATTCCAATTACAATTTGTGTGCTACTTAATTTTACATCAAGTGTCTCTTCTTGAGGAAGTAAGCCACTTTGACTTAAATTTATAAGATTGTTGTGATTTGTTTCCATAATATTTTTTTAGAATGAAAAAATGCGAGTATTATTTATTTCGTCAACTTCAATATTAACTGTAACATAATTATCTGGCATAATATCATTTACAATTTCCGACCATTCCATAAAACAATATGCTCCGTTATAAATATATTCTTCAAAGCCAATATTTAAAGCCTCTTTACTGTTTTTTAATCTATAAAAATCGAAGTGATAAATAGTTTCACCTAAATTTGTTTTATACTCGTTTACTATTGCAAATGTTGGGCTTGTAACTGGCTCATTACAACCTAATTCGGTACACAAAGTTTTAATAAAAGTGGTTTTACCTGCTCCCATTTGACCATTTATGGCAAAAATTCGAGCATTGGAGTGAGTTTGCATTAGTGATTTTGCAATACTTGGCAGATTATTTATAGATTTGCAAAAAATTGTGTTCATTTATTTTTCATTTATTAATCGTAATTCCTTTTTTCACCACTGAGGCACTCAGTTAACTAAGCTTCACTAATTAATCTTCATTATCAAATTATCGCATTAGCATATTATCATATCATTCCTTACTTCTATCTTCCCACTTCTAACTTCATGCTTCCCCCTTTCCCCTTTCCCCTTTTTCCTTTTCACTTTTAACTTTTTCCTTTTTACTTTCTTCCTCTACTTCGGCACTAAATTAATAAAAGGCACCATCATCT
>CAZRCF010000455.1:0-2286 GCA_964598505.1 uncultured Lentimicrobiaceae bacterium
ATTTAACCGAACAAAAAATTGACGATTATTGCTTAAATTATAGCACCGATGAACCCGATTTTTTAAAAGAGCTATATCGTGAAACACATATAAAAACAGTTTCGCCCAGAATGGCTTCTGGCAGAATACAAGGGCAGTTTCTTCAACTTTTATGTTCACTGCTGAAACCGAAAAACGTTTTAGAAATAGGCACTTTTACAGGCTATGCAGCTATTTCGATAGCCCTTGCTTTGCCCGAAAATTCAAAACTATATACTATTGAAGCTAATCCTGAATTAGAAGACTTAATCAGAAAATATATTGATAAAAGCAATACAAATTCGAAAATCGAACTCATTATTGGAAACGCTTTAAAAATAATTCCTACACTTGATAAAAAATGGGATTTAGTGTTTATTGATGCTAACAAAAATGACTATATAAAATATTACGAACTTGTTTTGCCAAATGTTGGCAAAGGCGGACTAATTATTGCCGATAACGTACTTTGGGGCGGAAAAGTAATTGAAGGCAGTGGTGGCGAAAACGATAAAGACACAAAAGCTGTTATTGCTTTTAACAATTATATAAAAAACGATGAAAGAGTTGATAATCAATTACTGCCACTTCGCGATGGATTGATGATTATTCAAAAGAAGTAATTCACTAACTTTGCAAAAAAAAAATGCGTATAGATATTCTTACACTTTTTCCTGAAATGTTTGAAGGACCATTTAATCATTCAATTATAAAACGTTCAATATCAAAGGGTAAAGCCGAAATATTCATCCATAATATTAGAGATTATGCCCAAAATAAACATTTAAAAGTAGATGATTATCCTTTTGGTGGTGAAGCCGGAATGGTGATGATGATTGAACCAATTGACCTCTGTATTGAAAAATTAAAATCGGAACGCAATTACGATGAGATTATATTTATGACTCCAGACGGAGATTTGCTTGACCAAAAAACTGCCAATACGTTTTCGTTAATGCAAAATATTATAATATTATGTGGACACTATAAAGGAATTGATGAACGAATTAGAGAACATATTATCACAAAAGAAATTTCAATTGGAAACTATGTAATTTCGGGTGGCGAGTTAGCTGCTGCAATAACTGCCGATGCTATAATTAGGCTAATTCCAGGTGTTTTAAACGATGAAACTTCAGCTTTATCCGATTCGTTTCAAGACGACCTTTTATCGGCACCTGTTTATACTCGTCCGGCAGAATATAAAGGGTGGAAAGTTCCCGATATTATTCTTTCGGGAAATTTTAAGGAGATTAGCAATTGGAAATTAGAAAAATCACTTGAAAGAACAAAAAGTAGAAGACCTGAATTATTAGAGTAATTTATCTGTTGCTGGTAAATGTTGCATGGTAAAGGGTAAGCTTTTGTTGATTTATTATATAGTTAATTATACACTTATATATCTGTAAATAAATAGTATATGTATTTAAAAATTAAAATAAATTGAAAAAAATCAGAAAAAATAGAAATTTTCTGTAATTAGTTTTAATATTTAAAAAAATAATCGTACATTTGCACTCACTTTTTGAAATATATATACAGAATACATAAAGAAATTATACAATGAGCAAAATTGATTTAGTTAAGTTTGTAGAAGACCAATTAGTTACGCGTAAAGATTTTCCAGCATTTAAAGCAGGTGATACAATTACAGTTTCATATAAAATTGTTGAAGGAAATAAGGAGCGTATCCAAGTTTACCAAGGAGTTGTGCTTCAACGCTCTGGATTTGGTGCAACCGAAACTTTTACAGTAAGAAAAATATCAGGTGGTGTTGGTGTTGAACGTATTTTCCCTTTTTCATCTCCATTTATTGATAAAATTGAAGTTAATAAACATGGTGTTGTACGTAGAGCACGCATCTTTTACTTACGCAATCTTACAGGTAAAAAAGCACGTATCAAAGAAAAAAGAATGTAATTCTTTTGAAATAAAATATTTAAAAAAGGTCGCAATTGCGACCTTTTTTGTTTTATATTTAATCAAATAATAACAATCTAATTTACAAAAATGCTTTTCTGGCAAAATCTCTAATAAACTCAAGAGTTTCTGTCTCTTTTTCAATGTATCCTGTATGACCACAATTGCTTAGAATTAATATTTCAGAATGCTTTGGTAACATAGCTTGAGCAATCAGAGAATTAAGTGGAGAACGTTCGTCTTCTTTGCCAGCAATAAACATTATTGGAAGGTTTGTATCAATAAGAAACGAAATTTTATCAGTTCGTTCTTTCATGCCAAATAAACACGAAATAAGTGCTTCTTTTG
>CAZRCF010000456.1:0-2285 GCA_964598505.1 uncultured Lentimicrobiaceae bacterium
CGGGTAATAGATAACGATGGAAAAGTTATCAATAAAAAATGGATGCCTGAAATAAGCAATGAGCGATTGGTAAAAGCTTACAAGGATATGCTTTTTGCTCGAACTGCCGATTTGCAAACGGTTTCCTACCAACGACAAGGAAGAATTTATACTTATCCGCCCAACTATGGGCAAGAAGCTATATCGGGAGCAACAGCAATGGTAATGCGTGATGAAGATTGGTTAGTGCCGGCTTTCAGAGAAATGGGTGCATACCTTGCCAAAGGAGTTACTTTGAAAGAAATATTTCTTATTTTTATGGGGCACGAAGATGGTGCAATTTTTAAAAATGCCAAAAATATTTTACCTCTGTCTGTACCTATTGCTTCTCAATTACTTCATGCTGCAGGAATTGGTTATGAAATAAAATACAATAAGAAGCAACAAGTTGTATTTGCTTTTGTAGGCGATGGAGGAACTTCGGAAGGCGATTTTCACGAAGCACTTAATTTTGCTGCAGTTTGGAAAGTACCAGTTGTATTTATAGTTCAAAATAACCAATACGGAATATCTACACCATTTAAAATGCAAACCGCATCAAAAGGTGTTGCTATTAAATCAATAGCTTATGGAATGGAAGGAATTCAGGTTGATGGCAATGATTTTTTTGCAATGTATCAAGCTGTTAAAAATGCTTCTGAATTTGCAATTGCAGGAAAAGGTCCTGTTTTAATTGAAGCTGTAACCTATCGTAAAGGAGCACACACTACATCCGACGACCCTACTAAATACCGCACCAAGGAAGAAGAAAAAAAATGGGATTGCACAGACCCATTAAAACGTTTAAAATCATATCTCATCAACAAAAAATTATGGTCGGAAAAAGAGGAAGAACAACTAATATCTGAATTCAAACAAGAAGTTGAAAGGCAATTTGTTGAGGCAGAAAACTATCCTGCTTATAAATTAGAAGATGTTTTTAAATATATGTACGATGAAATGCCCGATGATTTGAAAAAACAGCAAAACGAACATGAGAATTTTTTGAAATGGAAGGAGGTACGCAAATGAAAGTAATGAATATAGTAAATGCGGTAAATGACGCATTAGATATTAAATTAGCCGAAGACAGAAATATAATTATTTATGGCGAAGATGTAGGCGTAGAAGGTGGCGTTTTTAGAGTTACCGAAGGCTTACAACAAAAATATGGTGCTGAAAGAGTCTTTGACTCCCCTTTGGCAGAATCGGCTATTGTTGGCACAGCCGTAGGTATGGCAGCAGCAGGACTTAGACCTGTAGTAGAAATGCAATTCTCTGGATTTGCATATCCTGCTTTAAATCAAATGATTTCACATGTTTCGCGGCTTCATAACAGAAGCAGAGGACGATACAATATGGCAATGGTTATAAGAATGCCTTATGGAGGAGGAATTAACGCATTAGAACATCATTCCGAAAGTATGGAAGCATTTTATGGACATATTCCCGGACTAAAAGTAGTAATTCCTTCTACTCCACACGATGCAAAAGGTTTGTTGATTTCAGCTATTGAAAGTAATGACCCTATTATTTTTATGGAACCAAAACGAATTTACAGAGCTATAAAACAAGAAGTTGCCGAAGAAAAATTTACAGTTCCTATTGGCAAAGCAAAAGTTATAAGTGCCGGAACCGATGTAACAGTAATAGCTTATGGAGCAATGGTTCGCGAAGTTCAAAAAGCAATGATAATGGCAAAAGAAGCAGGTATTTCTGTTGAATTAATTGATTTACGAACTATTTATCCAATAGATAAAGAAACCATTTCAGCATCGGTTAAAAAAACCGGTAGAATTATTACAGTTGCCGAAGGTCCAACGAGCTTTGGCGTAGGCGCCGAAATTGCTGCTATAATTAGCGAAGAAGCTTTTTTACATTTAGAAGCTCCGCCTAAAAGAGTTACCGGTTTCGATACCATTGTTCCACTTCCAAGAGGTGAACATTTTTATTTAATATCACCCGAAAAAATATTTTACGAAATTGAAAGAACTGTTAAATACTAATTTGTTATGAGATATATATTTAATTTTCCAGATATTGGCGAAGGTCTTGACGAAGGAACTATTGTAGAGTGGTATGTTGCAAAAGGGCAACAGATTAAAGCAGGCGATTCGTTAGTAAAAATGGAAACAGATAAGGTGGTAGCCGACATTCCTTCGCCAAAAACAGGAACTATTGCTGCTATTTATGGCAAAGTGGGAGAAACTATTCATGTTGGTAATGCTTTGGTTGAAATAGACATTGAAGGCGTTTCGGGAGCTGAA
>CAZRCF010000457.1:0-2280 GCA_964598505.1 uncultured Lentimicrobiaceae bacterium
TATAACTCATTTAATAAATCTTTTGCAGGACGAGCTATTAATTTCCCCTCTTTTGTAAGATTCAAATTATCAACAGCTTCTTTTATATCCTGCATTAATTGTTCTTTTTCAGCAGAAACTGTCTTTGCTTTTACAAACTTAAAATTATTAATAAGTTCCAAAAAAAAAGCTGCTTTGTTGTCCGGAATTTCTAATAAAAGTTTCATATTTTTATATATTGCAAGTTTGTTTTTGCAAAAAATCTTTCAATTGATTTTTTGCAAAGATACTAATATTTAATAAAATAGTCAATAAATAGGAATTACAATAACCGTAGTAAAAAAGCGGTATAAAAAATCAAATATTTTTGTGTTAAAATTTCGTTTAATAACATTCATCTTATTTCAGGCATTGTCAGTCTGATATAATTATTTTACTTTTTTAATAATATCTGCACCAATATTCCTTAGGCGTTCATCAATATTTTGGTAGCCACGTTCAATTTGTTCAATATTGTAAATTGTACTTTTGCCTTTTGCCGAAAGTGCAGCAATTAGTTGAGCCACACCGGCACGAATATCGGGCGAAGTCATTTCGATGCCACGCAATGGTATTTGATGATTAAAACCATTTACAGTTGCACGATGAGGGTCGCAAAGAATGATTTGTGCTCCCATTTCAATTAGTTTATCAACGAAAAATAAGCGACTTTCAAACATTTTTTGATGAATTAATACACTGCCTTTAGCCTGAATTGCAGTAACTAATGCAATACTTATTAAATCGGGAGTAAATCCTGGCCAAGGAGCGTCTGAAATTGTCATTATTGACCCATCCATAAACGATTCTACTTCATACGATTCCTGTTTTGGAATAATTATATCGTCGTTTTCTTTAATAATATTTATTCCTAAGTGCCTAAAAACATCGGGGATAATTCCTAAATTTTCGTAGCTAACATTTTTTATTCGAATATGTGAACGAGTCATTGCTGCTAAACCAATAAAACTGCCAATTTCAATCATATCGGGCAGTAATTTATGAGAACAGCCATGCAAAGAGGTAACACTTTCAATAGTAAGTAAATTTGAACCAACACCTGAAATTTTTGCTCCCATATTATTGAGCATTTTGCATAGTTGAGCAATATATGGTTCGCAAGCTGCATTAAAAATTGTTGTTGTGCCTTGAGCCATAACAGCTGCCATAATAACATTTGCAGTTCCGGTAACCGATGCTTCATCTAAAAGCATATAACACCCTTTTAAAACTTCGCCATGAACTTCAAAAACTCTTGCGTCTTCACAAAAATCAAATCTTGCACCTAATTTTTGCATTCCAATAAAATGTGTATCTAAGCGGCGGCGACCAATTTTATCGCCTCCCGGACGAGGAACATATCCATGTCCAAAACGCGAAAGCATTGGTCCTAAAATCATTATAGAACCTCTTATACTTCGTGCTTTTGCTAAATAAGCATCGGTTTTTAAATATTCAAAATCAATATCTGTAGCCTCAAAAGTATATGTATCGGAATTTTCTTTTTTAACTTTTACACCTAATTCCGAAAGCAAATCTATTAAATTGTTTACATCGCGAATATCGGGAATGTTTGATATAGTAACCTTTTCGGAAGTTAATAATACTGCACAAATTACTTGTAATGCTTCATTTTTGGCTCCCTGTGGTATTAATTCGCCATATAAGCTATTTCCGCCATTTATTTCATATACTGCCATTGTCTCATTTTTTTGATAAAATTAGTACTTTTTTTGAAATATTTACTCTTATATTTTTTATTGATTTTTGAAATTCTTATTTTTTTTGTAGGTTTGTAAAATGGAAGATTTGAACTTGCCAAAATTTGATTTTTCGATTCGCTCAAAAAACAACAAACTTGAGATTTTTGATTCGTTCCGAAAAAAGTATGTTGTTCTAACTCCCGAAGAGTGGGTTAGACAGCATATTAGTCGCTATCTTATTGAATATAAGAATGTTCCTATTGGATTAATTTCGCTTGAAAAGAAAATTGTAATGAATGGTATGACCAGACGATTTGATATTGTTGTTTATAATCGTCAAGGTTGTCCTTTGTTAATTGTTGAATGTAAGGCTGCGTCGGTAAATATTACTCAAGATGTTTTTAATCAAGCTGCAAGGTATAATTCGGTTATAAATGCAGATTATATGATCATAACAAATGGCTTGATACATCATGCTTGCAAATTAAATTTTATTGATAAAACCATACATTTTTTGAATGAAATACCCGATTTTTCGGAAATGAATATTGATTAATTT
>CAZRCF010000458.1:0-2263 GCA_964598505.1 uncultured Lentimicrobiaceae bacterium
TAAGCGTATTTCATTTTTCGTTTAGGCTTTTTATTAGAAAAATCTTTTAAAAAAGGGTTTCGATAATAAACTCCTGCAATTAAACCCCAAAAAGCACCGCCAATATGAGCAATATGTCCACCGGGATTTCCTTTGTCAATACTTAAAATATCAATTGCAACTAAAATTAAAACAAACCACTTTATTTTTACTTTGCCAAACAAAAACAGATGTATTTCAAAATTTGGTCGGTAAGCTGCAGCAGAAACGATTATAGCTAAAACAGCTGCCGAAGCTCCCATTGCTTGCGATTGACTATTTATATTTTCGAAAACAGGAAATAAATTATAAGCCGAAATGTAAAACAACCCACCAACAATTCCACCAAAAATATATGTGTAAACTAATTTTTTACTATTTAAAAACTGTAAAAATATCTGCCCACCAAACCATAACATTATCATATTGAATAATATATGCCAAAATTCGATATGAACAAATTGATAAGTAAATAGCGTAAATGGATTTGAGAAGAATTGAGATAAATCAGACGGAAGTATTAAGTAATTAGTAAATAATTGAATAGAATTATTTATGTTAAATAAAAAACCAACTATTCCAATAAAGGCTATTAAAATAAAAAAGCAAATATTTATCAGCATCAACACCGATAAAGCATTTTTGCTAAAGAATAATTTTTTTATTTTACTTTTAAAATCAATATTTGCGTAATTATTCATCTTTAAAATCAATATTTTAATTCAAATTTTAAACAAACTCCGTGCATCTCTGTGACCTCTGTGTCTCCGTGTTTTGAATTCACATTCAGTAAGTTAGCATCTCTTTTGGCAATTAATATTGCTGATAAAATCTGTTTTTATCACCTTTTTTCCAATACAAAATTAAAAATATTCCAAACAACATACCACCAAGATGCGCAAAATGAGCTATACCATCATTTGAGCCACTAATGCCCGAATATAACTCTAATCCACCATAAATTATAACTAACCATTTTGCTTTTAAAGGAAATAAAAAATAGATATAAATTAGCGAATTTGGAAACAACATACCAAAAGCTAATAACAAACCATAAACAGCCCCCGATGCACCAACTACTGAAGGTAAATTTAAAAAGTATTCGCGATAATTTTGTATAAAATCAATACATGGTTGAAGCGATTCATTTGCTTTTGCCGAATTTACATATTTGCTAAACTCTTGAAATTGAATCCAAATATCGCCACTATTCTGACTTATTTGAAATTTATGATTTGCAATAATAGTATTAAAAGTTTCATTTGTAGGATTAGCTAAAAAACCATCAAGTAACCTAATATCTGGTGCTAATTGAAAATAATAAACTGTATAATGAACAATTGCAGCTCCAATACCTGTTACAAAATAAAAAATCAAAAAACGTTTAGGTCCCCAATAATTCTCAATAGCAGAGCCAAACATCCATAAGGCAAACATATTGAAAAACAGATGTGAAATACTGCCATGCATAAACATATAGGTAATAAACTGATATGGTTTAAATTCGGAAGCACCAAAATATTTTAATCCTAACCAATTGCTAAGGTCAATATCCATGCTGTTTGACAATGAAATTGTAGCCAAAAACATTATTATATTTATTATTAAAAGGTTTTTTACAACAGGAGGTAATAATTTGAATCCGGTTGGTTGAAACTGCTGCATAATCTATAATTTTTTAGTTAAATAATTTGTTTAAATTTTCGATACTTATTGTTGTGTATATTTTTTTTCCTGATGGTGTAATATTACTACATTCACATGCAAATAGCTCATCTATAATATTTTGCATTTCGAGTTGTTTAAGTTGTTTGCCAATTTTTATTGAAGTGCTTTTTGCCATTGATTGAGCAATATTAACTTGTTTGTCAATGCGATGAGCAATCATATTGTTTCTGTAATTTTCCAAAATTCCGTCAAAAACATCTTTTAAATTTTCAGTTTCTAAATCGGCAGGTGTTCCGTTGATAATAAATGAATTTTGTCCAAAATCCTGAATATCAAAGCCTAATTTGTGTAATTCTGATAAAACCTCATTTATTAGCTCTGTTTCCGATGCCGAAAATGATAATGTTTGTGGAAAAAGTGATTGTTGAATATTTACATTTTTATTCTGAATTCGTTGGAAATACTTTTCAAACAATATTCTTTCGTGAGCTGCTTGTTGGTCGATTATTACCAAACCCGATTTAATTTTTGTTACAATAAATCTGTTTTGTATCTGAAAAATTGAATTTTCTTGTTG
>CAZRCF010000459.1:0-2237 GCA_964598505.1 uncultured Lentimicrobiaceae bacterium
AAAAATAAAATTGTTTTTCATCATTTCTGCAAATTTGAATTTAACTAAAGATTGCTACTTTCCTATTCTAAATTCCTTCTTAGCAATAATAGCCATCTGATGACTTGTCGATTTATAATACATTTCACCATCTTCCAATATTTTTCATCACAAAATCTACAACAAAAACTTATATTTGCAAATTAAATAAAAGAAACAATATTTTACTGTTGGTTTGTAAAAATTAAAATATGATACATTTTGACACCATTACCGCAATAGCAACTCCAAATGGCAATGGAGCAATTGCAATAATCCGAATTTCAGGTTCCGAAAGTTTTAATATAATTCAATCCGTTTTTTTGATGAAAAATAGCAAGTTATTATCAGAAAATGAGATTAGAGCCTTGCATTATGGAAACATAAAAGATAATTCAGAATTTATTGATGAGGTTATGGTTGCAGTTTTTAAGGCACCACATTCGTTTTCCGGTGAAGATTCTGTTGAAATATATTGTCATGGTTCAATTTATATTCAAAAACGAATTTTAGAGTTAATTATCGAAAAAGGAGCACGAATTGCCAATCCGGGCGAATTTTCTCAGCGTGCATTTTTAAATGGGCGAATGGATTTATCACAAGCCGAAGCTGTTGCCGATTTAATTGCTTCAACAAGCAAAGCTTCACATCAGATTGCTATTAATCAAATGAG
Organism: uncultured Lentimicrobiaceae bacterium; assembly: GCA_964598505.1. Taxonomy (GTDB): domain Bacteria; phylum Bacteroidota; class Bacteroidia; order Bacteroidales; family WCHB1-69; genus CAZRCF01. The sequence continues at coordinate 692 of CAZRCF010000459.1, forward strand.
AGGTGGTTTTTCAAATGTTTTAAAACAACTTAGAGAAAAACTACTCACTTTTTCGGCTCTTTTAGAACTTGAACTTGATTTTAGCGAAGAAGATGTTGAATTTGCCAACCGACCTCAACTTAAAGAACTTTTATACGAAATAAATAATGTATTAATTAATTTATTAGAATCATTTAAACTCGGAAATGTTATAAAAAATGGTATTCCTGTTGCTATTGTGGGCAAGCCAAATGTAGGCAAATCAACACTTTTGAATTCAATATTAAACGAAGAGCGTGCAATTGTTAGTCATATCCCGGGCACTACACGCGATACTATAGAAGATACTTTTATTATCGATGGAATTACTTTCCGATTTATTGATACTGCCGGCTTACGAAATTCCGATGATGAAATTGAAAACTTAGGTATCGAACGCACATACCAAAAAATTGAACAAGCTTTAATAGTACTTTTTATGGTTGATATTGCCGAAACTTCTTTTGAAGATATTATTAAGGAATTAAATGATTTTAAAGAACATATTACCGATAAGGATAAAAAATTTATTATTATAATAAACAAAATTGATTTAATGGTTGAAACTCCAAATCATTTCCGAGAATTAATTGATTTAGATACAATATTTATCTCTGCAAAACGAAAGGAAAATATCAGTATGTTAAAAGATATGTTATTAAAATCTATTAATATTGAAGATTACAATAATAGCACCATTTTAACCAATACTCGACATTACGACTCGCTATTTAAGGCACAAAATGCAGTTGAAAAAATAAATTTAGCTTTTGATAATAAAATTCCTACCGATTTAATTGCAATAGATATTAAAGATGTACTTTACCATATTGGAAGCATAACAGGCGAAGTAACTAATAAAGAAATACTTGGAGCAATTTTTAGTAAGTTTTGTGTAGGTAAATAAAAAAAATGGGCTGCCTTTTCAGGCAACCCATTCAATAAAATTCAGAATTAATTGATTATTCTTTTACTAAGCGTATTGTTTGAACTTCTTTATCGTTAATTAAACGTAAGAAATAAACGCCTGCTTTATTTGTTGTTAAATCAATTTGAGTGGTTCCCATTTCAACTTCACGGTTTATAACTGTTCTGCCTGTTGCATCAAAAATAGTCATTGAGTATTTTTTATCAACATTTATTACAAAGTTCCCGTTGGTTGGATTTGGATAGATAGATATATTGCCAAGACTATAATTACTTACTCCTTGACCATAATTAACTTTTATTGTCCATACTTTAGTTGTAGTTCCATTTTCAGATGTAACTGTATCAGTAACAGTACTTGTAAAGTTGCGTGTTGCTGTAGTTAATGGATTTGCGTTTGCACCACATGATAAATCAAATGTACTTGGTGCAACATTACTTATACTTGAAGTAGGTGTAGTATTAGGTAAATTAACTATAACGGTATCGCCAACGATTGTACCTTCTACATTTAATAAACTAAATGCAGTTATTTCAGCCTCTGTACCTTGAACTCTAGTTCCTGTTACAGTATATACTTTTGTAGTACCATCAGCAGCAG
>CAZRCF010000460.1:0-2219 GCA_964598505.1 uncultured Lentimicrobiaceae bacterium
CCCAAGGACCATAATTAATCATAAAGAATTTTTTTGCATTTTCATCTTTAATTGTATCTAAAATAGCTTTATTATCTCCAAAAGCTTGAAGCCAATAAAGTTCGTTCATAATTTCTGCTGCTTCAAATAGGTATGTAAGCATCTCTTTCTCTTTTCCCGATAGTATGCTTAGGTCGGCAGTTAGTTTTACTGTTGCAAATTCGTTTACTTTTTTAATCATATTTGTTTTTATTGCATTTTCAGTTTGCCCATAAATTTTATTGCTAAAGGATAGCAGTGTAAAGCTTGCCACTAATATAATTATGGCTATAAATGTTAATTTTTTGCTCATTATTTATTGTTTTTAAGGTTAATTATTTATTTTTTCGCTACGAAATTATAAAAAAATATCTACAATTATAAAGTTGATGTGTGTTTTCTTACAAATTGATTAAAATAAAAAAGAAGTGGCTTAGGAAAAATTTCCGAGCCACTTCAATATCAAACTTTTATCTTAATTAACTATTTCATAAATGGATACATAAAATCTTGAGCCGGAACAAATGTCTCTTTTATAGTTCGTGGGCTAACCCAACGCAATAAATTTAAGTTTCCACCAGCTTTATCGTTTGTACCCGATGCCCTTGAACCTCCAAAAGGTTGTAATCCAACCATTGCACCGGTTGGTTTATCATTAATATAGAAATTTCCTGCAGCATATCTTAATGCCTTGCATGCTTGAATCATAGCATATTTATCATTTGAAAATATTGCTCCGGTTAAAGCATAGGGCGATGTTTTATTGCAAATTTCCAATGTTTCTTCGTAATCTTTATCGTTGTAAACAAAAATAGTCATTACTGGTCCAAAGATTTCTTCTTGCATTGTCGTAAAATATGGATTTGTAGTTTCGATAATTGTTGGTTGAACAAAATAACCAATTGATTTATCGCCTGTTCCGCCTGCTATAATTTTACATTCATCAGATTTTTTTGCTAATTCAATAAAATGCATAATATTGTCGAAAGATTTTTCATCAATTACTGCATTCATAAAGTTTTCAAAATTATTCACATCACCAACTTTTATTTGCGAATGTTGATTTATTAAATGTTCTTTTATCTCTTTCCATAGCGATTTTGGAATATAAGCTCGTGATGCAGCCGAGCATTTTTGCCCTTGATATTCAAAAGCTCCACGAATTATTGCAGTTGCAACTTCAATTGGATTTGACGAATTATGAACAAAAATAAAATCCTTACCACCAGTTTCACCAACTAATTTTGGGTACGAAACATAATTTGTAAGATTTTCCGTAACACCTCGCCATAGAGTATTAAAAGTTCCATTTGACCCTGTAAAATGAATGCCGGCTAAATCTTTATGTTTTACTACGCAATTACCAATAACCGGTCCACTTCCAGGAATAAAATTTAATACACCAGCTGGTAATCCTGCTTCTTGAAATATTTTCATCAGATAATAGTTTGATAAAAGCGATGTTGTTGCCGGTTTCCAAACAGTTGTATTACCCATTAGTGCTACCGACATATTCAAATTTGATGCTATTGCTGTAAAATTAAATGGTGAAACTGTAAATACAAACCCTTCTAATGCTCGATACTCCATTCTGTTTAATTGACTAAACTCCGATTTTGGCTGCTCACCGTAAATTTGCGAAGCAAAATACACATTATATCTCAAAAAATCAATTACTTCGCATGTAGCATCAATTTCGGCTTGATAAACATTTTTACTTTGCCCAACCATTGTGCTTGCTAACATAAGATTGCGATATTTTTTTGAAATTAATTCAGCTGCACGCAACATTACTGAAGAACGTTCAATCCATGAAATATTTTCCCACATTTTTTTTGCTTTAAGTGCTTCATCAATAGCAAGTTTAACCTCTTTTTCTGTTGCTTCATGAAAAGTTGCTAATACCTTTTTATGATTATGAGGCATAACAATTTTTGATGTTTTTCCTGTTCTTATTTCTTTACCTCCAATAATTATAGGAATTTCAATTTCTTCGTTGCTTATTCTTTTTAATTCAATTTGAATTTGTTTACGTTCGGTACTTCCTTTTTCAAATTGTAATATAGGCTCATTTTGAGGGCTGTTAAAAGTGAAAATTGCATTATTCATAAATTTATTTTTAATATTACTATCGAGATGTATATTTTTTCAATTCGATTGCAAAAATAGCATAATATTTTTTATAAAAAGTATTAATCATG
>CAZRCF010000461.1:0-285 GCA_964598505.1 uncultured Lentimicrobiaceae bacterium
AAGAAAATGGCTAAGTGAATTACTGATAAAAAAATAATCACGGTTCTGATAAAAATATTGTTTCACTACACTGTCTGAACAGGATTACAATGATTTGATAGATTTACAGGATTAGACTACGGGTCACTTTCTACTGCAGGGAACAAAACGTGCAGAAAACTTCAATTACAAAATTTAATAAAACAACAACGTTTGTGTATATAATAATAAATTCACCATTTAATCGTGTAAATCTTTTGAATCCCCGTAATTGTGTTCATACAATGTGACTGGTTATTTTTTTAT
>CAZRCF010000461.1:295-1083 GCA_964598505.1 uncultured Lentimicrobiaceae bacterium
GTAAGCCCCTATATCAACAGTACCTCCAACAATTCTTGTGTTACCCGCAATGTCGGTTGTAATAGAACTAAGCCCGGGTGCAGAATTATTTCCAAAATTAACAATGACAGAAGCAGGATAAAGAAAATTGCTATCTGTGCTGGTGGTTGATATAAATGGATTTGATGAATTCTTTATATTATAATATAGAAGAACATCATCAACAATTGGTGATGCTGACATTCCATTATAATAAAAACTATAATTCAAAGTTAATTGGCCGCCGCTAATAAAAACATTATCAGTCACTGTCCCTGAATGCGTATTAGAATAAAAAACACTGTTGTTTATTGTATATGGGTAAGATTGCCCATAAATTGCTCCACCATTTGTCGTTGTGTGATTTAAATAAAAAATCAGATTTGTAAGAGTAATAACACCTGTACTATTCAATGAAACAGCACCTCCATCTGATCCGGAACTGTTGTTATAAAAAAGTGAGTTTATTATGCAGCTGCCGGAATTTGACGTCTGTAAATAAACACCACCGCCTCTTCCATTTGAAGAATTCAAAGCAGTATTGCCTTCGAAACGGCATGATTTTACATCCAAATGTAAATTTTGTTGTGTTGTTGTATATGTAACTGCTATTCCACCTCCACGGTTATTTGTTGCAGTATTAAAAAGAAAACTGGAATCGGAAACAGAGAGCGATGGAGATGTATTATTTGAAACATATATCCCTCCTCCATTGTTAGTTGCCGTATTATTATTTATGTCTGATCCGGTTATTATACAGGTGCCATTAA
>CAZRCF010000461.1:1093-1628 GCA_964598505.1 uncultured Lentimicrobiaceae bacterium
ACATCCGTAGAACTGTTGGATGTAATATCGCAGTTCGTAATTGTGCATGTACGGCCCGTCATATCCATATATATTCCGCCGCCACTCTGACCATGGTTGGCTGTAATATTTGAATTGCTAATTGTTATGTCATTTGCAGAATATATTGCTCCTCCAACTCCAGTAGCTGATAGTGTTTTATTTCCAGATATTATGCAGTTATTTATCTGCATATTTCCCATAGTTGATATTGAATTAAAGATTGCACCACCATTAGTAACATTGCTTTCATTGTTATAGAAAAATGAATCTGAAATTATCGCGTTAGTATCTTTGACTAATATTGCACCACCAGAACCTGCCGTATTGGCATCTGCAGGAGTACCATTAACACCGAATGTGCAGCCTGTAATCGTTAGACTGTCAACATACTCTAAAAAACAGGCGCCTCCACTTGTAGTTGCAGTATTTCTTTTGAAAATTGTATCTTTTATAGTTATAATTGTATTATCCGCAGCATTGTTGATTGATCTAATTGCGGCACCGCTTGTACTTG
>CAZRCF010000461.1:1659-2210 GCA_964598505.1 uncultured Lentimicrobiaceae bacterium
AAATTCAAAGCCATCAAAAACTACGCCTGTTGCTTGTATATTTATTGCATTTGTTCCTGAAATCCCTGTAATTACTGTTTTATTAGAAAGATTTCTTTCATTCCTTCTGCTCTCTGTACCATTAAATCCGCCATAAACAGCTACGGATTTATCAATAATAATACCTGAAATAATAGCTGCCCCGGAAGTATTAGCTACCCATATTTCATCTCCTGTATTTGCTGCTGCAATGGCGGTGTTCACATTATTAAATGCCGCTGCCCAACCCCTGCCGTCACCACTTGCAGCAGCACTAAGATTTACGCAGATAGGAACCTTCATTCCTAAATCATCATACATATCAGCAAGGCCGTTGTAGCAGGACAATTGAACAAATAATATTAAAATCAAATAAAATTTTTTCATTTTAAACCTCTAAAGAATATGTTGTCATTCATTACTAAAACCTCATCCCGGCACCAATTGCCGCGGTGAGATAACTGTAACTGTTTACCTCTTCGAAAAACATTCTGTAATCTGCAGACATTGTTAAATAATAATCCTTTGATAAA
>CAZRCF010000462.1:0-2201 GCA_964598505.1 uncultured Lentimicrobiaceae bacterium
CATCAAGCATTTTGACGAGGGGTTTCACTGCTTCCTCGACTTTTCGCTCGCCTAAGTGACTACTCAAAATCAAATTGGTTATATTTATGCGTAATAGTAACATAATAGTTATATGTATTATCATTTTTATTATTAATAACAGTGTTTAATGCTTAGAAAAACAATATTATTAAAGCAACTAAAAATCACTTGACATTAGGCTTTTTTTTTGTTACCTTTGATCATAAATGGAAAACTTGTGAGCAAAGGTAACATTATGCGTACAATTACATATTCTACGGAAAATCTGGTACAACTTTTTCAGAAGGAAAAAGTTGTAACGCTTAATCAAATAAAATATGCATTAGGAACCGCTATTAAAATGACCGTTTTCAGAAAATTAAAATCATTAAATTATAAAGCAAGCTATTCACATGCTGGTAAATATTACACTCTTGACGATATTGCAAATTATAACAAGTTGGGACTTTGGGAATTTAAACAAGTCTATTTTTCAAAATTCGGCTCACTTAAACATACTATAGAAACGTTAGTATGCCTCTCAGAAGCAGGATATTCTGCGGCTGAACTGATACACCTTCTCAAAATACGTGTTCAAAAACCGCTTTTGCAGTTATATTCAACGGGCAGTTTATATCGTGAACAAATCGGTAGTAGCTATCATTATTTTTCTCCACAACGTTATGATTTACAAAAAGGGAATCGTTTCGCCCGAATTGAATCTTCATTACAAGAAAATGTCCCCGAACAAGCATCTGCTTTTATGTCACCAGGCATCCAACAAAGTCTTGATGTTTTTTTATCTAATTTAAACGAGAAACAACGTCGATTGTATCTCGGATTCGAATCCATGAAACTAGGATCTGGTGGCGATACCATTATGGCCCAAATTACAGGAGTAAATATTAAAACAATCGCTAAAGGTCGTAACGAATTGAAAGACCATGATATAACACCAGATCGTATTCGTAAAACAGGTGGTGGACGTCATCCCATAAAAAAAAACTGAAATCATAAAACTCATTCAAGAAATAATGGCTAATGATACTGCTGGTGACCCGATGAGTCTTAAAAAGTGGTCTCGGAAAAGTACTCGTCGTATTAGTGCTCAAATTCAAGAAAAAGATATTCACATCTGCGCCAATACAACAGCTAACTATCTCAAAGAACTGAATTATTCATTAAAGTCAAATAGAAAAACAATTGCCGAAACCCAACATCCTGATCGAAATCAACAATTTGAGATTATTGCTCAGATGAAAGATAAATTTAAACGATTAAATCATCCTTATATTAGCGTTGATTGCAAAAAGAAAGAACAAGTTGGCAATTTTAAAAACGCTGGACAGGCATGGTGTGTCGAGCCGGAACAGGTGTTTACTCACGATTTTAGATCATGTGCTCTAGGAATCGCGAATCCTTATGGTATTTATGAACCATTAATCAATATGGGTACTGTTGTTGTTGGAACGTCATACGATACTCCTGAATTTTCTGTTGAATCGATTGCTTTTTGGCTCAATAATTTTGGCTTTAAAAACTATGCCGATCTAAGTCAGTTGCTAATTTTTTGTGATTGCGGTGGCAGTAATAGCTATCGGGCCCGGGCATGGAAATATGGAATTTTCAAAAAAATATGTCAGCCCTTTAAAATAAGTGTAACTGTTTGTCATTATCCCTCGGGGGCGTCAAAATGGAATCCGGTTGAACATCGATTGTTTAGTTATATTAGTATGAACTGGGCCGGAGTACCGCTTAGAAATTATGATGTTATTTTAAAATATATCGCCACTACTACCACAAATCAAGGTTTAACAGTTAATGCAATTTTAAATGATAAAACGTATGAAAAGGGTGTTAAAATAAGCGATAATCAAATGAAAGAAATTAAAATACAAAAATATCATACTTTGCCACAATGGAATTATACGATCTTTAATTGATAGATTACCAACTTATTTTTGAGCAAGCTCTAAGGTCATTTCACAAGCTCTTTCGCCATCTTCCGGATTTTTTCCGCCCATCCATTCGTGTATTCAGTTAATAAATGTTTTGCACCATTGCGATCCTTCGCATAGATTCCGACTGCCTTTTTTTCAAAACCTGGTTGATCCAAAAGCAGGCGTTTCTCGATTGGTGCCCATTTTTCTCGCACGTTTGAAATCAAGGTTCCATAATTTTCATCGACCTTCTCAACGAGT
>CAZRCF010000463.1:0-2192 GCA_964598505.1 uncultured Lentimicrobiaceae bacterium
GTTGAGCATTGGCATTATATTTTGATCTTTGATAATCAGAATTTTTGTCGCTCATGGTTTTTTTAACTTTTCCATCGTAAGTAGATGTGTACCATTCGTTTTCGGGAAGTTCAATTGTTTTGTCATCAACATAAAGAGCTACAACAATAAAATCCTCTCTTAGCATTTTAAGCACTTTCGGATCTGCCCAAACACGATTTTCCATTTCTCGGCAATTTACACAGCCATGACCTGTAAAGTCGATAAATACTGGTTTTTTATTTGCTTTTGAGCAATCTAATGCTTGTTGTAAATCGAAATAACCTTTAATTCCGTGAGGCAAATGTAACTTATCGGCATATTTAGGAGTTTCGCATAAACTTAAAGTATTGTTATTGTTTCCATTTGAATTTTCACGAATAATTTTTACTAAATCAAAACCATGCGATTCTTGTGGAGGCAGCCATCCTGCTAACGATTTTAATGGAGCACCTATCATTCCAGGAATTAAATAAACTACAAACGAAAATGAACCTATTGCTAATAATAATTTTGAAACGCTTATAAATTTTGTATCGCTATCGTGAGCAAATTTAAGTTTTCCTAATAAATAGAACCCCATTAATGTGAAAATTACAATCCATAATGCAATATATATTTCGCGATTTAATATTCCCCAATGGTATGTTTGGTCGGCAACACTAAGGAATTTTAAAGCTAAAGCAAGTTCAATAAACCCTAAAACAACTTTAACCGAATTGAGCCAACCACCTGACTTTGGTAGTTTTTTTAACGCAGATGGGAAAAATGCAAATGCCGAGAAAGGTATTGCAAATGCTAATGAAAAACCAAGCATTCCAATTATTGGTTTAATAATTTGACCTTGAGTAGATAATGCTAAAATTGACCCTACAATTGGAGCAGTACACGAAAACGATACTAAAACCAATGTGAAAGCCATAAAGAACGAACCAACAAATCCACCTTTATCAGCATTTTTATCAGTTTTGTTAATCATCCAACTTGGTAATGTAAGTTCGAACATACCAAAAAATGATGCTGCAAAAACTAAAAATATTAAAAAGAAAAATACATTTGGAGCCCAATGAGTGCTAAGCCAATTTGAAAAATCTTCGCCAAGAGTAACAGCAACAACTGTTCCCACAAGTACATAAATTATAATTATTGATAATCCATAAGTAAGAACCGAGAAAATATTATTGCTTTTCTTTTCGCTTGAATGCATAAAATATGAAACCGTCATCGGAATCATTGGATATATGCATGGAGTAAGCAAAGCAATTAATCCACCTCCAAATGCAAAAATAAAAAATGCCCAAAGCGACATGCTATCAATTTCTTTTTTCTTTTTATCGGGGTTACTAATAGTAGTTTTATTATCATCACTTTTAATTTGCGAAACAGTGTTACTATCATCGTTTTTTGTAGTTTCAGCTACCTGTTTTTCTACTTCTTTAACTTCAGTTTCATTGATAACTCCTTTAGCTCCTATAATTTTAAATGTAAAATCCGATTTTACACCAACACATTTTCCATCTTGGCATGCTTGCCCATCAAGATTTCCAGTTATTTCGAAAGGTTTTTTTGTTAATTTTTTTATTTTTTGTTTAAAAGTAGCTTTATTAACAAAAGATTTTATATCAGCTTTTGCATCTTCATCGTATTTTTTTTGCCCTGCCGGCTCATTAACACTCCCTATTAGCTTATAATTAGTGCTTTTTGTAAATTCAAATACTAAAGGTAATTCTATTGCAGTTTCAGGTAGTTTTTGGCTATATAAATGCCATGTTTTATCAATTGTTGCATTAAATAGCAATTCGGCTTCATCGTTAGGCAACTCTTTTATCGAAAATGACCATTTTACCGGTTCTATAATTTGCGAATAGGTTTGAAAAACTAATAACAACAATGTAAATAACATTGAAAATTTAATGACTTTAGCAAGTTTTTTCATATTTATTTCTGATTTAAAAGACAAAAGTAAGTTTTTGATTATTGATACACAAAAAATCTTTGATATTTTTTAAGAATTTAACAAAAATATAAATCTTTGATATTTATAAATTTAAAACGATTTAGCAAAATATGAATTAGTAAAATAAAATATTCTAATAAACACTAATTTGTATAACATTGTTTGAAATTGCAGAAAGTTTATACTTTTCACTCTGTCGATAACCTATAATCCAAAC
>CAZRCF010000464.1:0-2174 GCA_964598505.1 uncultured Lentimicrobiaceae bacterium
TTTTGATAAAAAATTTTAATTTTGTTCGTTTTTAAAAAATTATAATAAACAAATCACAAAATATATCATGTATAAAATTTTCAAGCATCCAATTTTAGATATTCCAAACAACGAAATAATTGAGTTTAGCTTTAATGGCAAAACGGTAAAAGGTCAAAAAGGATACACTATAGCTGCTGCATTGCATCAAGCTGGTTTTCCAATTCATAGCCACAGTATTGAAAATCGTGAACGAAGCCTTGAATGCGGTATTGGCAAATGTGGTGCCTGCGAAATGTTGGTTGATGGTAAAATTCGTAGAGTTTGTATTACTAAAGTAGACGGGATTAAAGAAGTTATGGAAATTCCTAACGATTATCAACCAAAAATTATTGAATACCCATCAAAAAATCTTGTAACAATTTATAAAACTCAAGTTGTAATAATTGGTGCTGGACCTGCCGGTTTGGCATGTAGAGAACTTTTAAATGAGCATAGTATTCGTAATATTGTTGTTGATAATAACGAAACAATTGGTGGTCAATTTAATATGCAAACTCACCAATTTTTCTTTTTCGAAAAAGAAAAAAAGTATGGTGGAATGCGTGGTTTCGATATTTCAAAAACTCTTGCTGGTGATAATCATGATGGAATATTATTAAACTCTACCGTTTGGGATATATTAGAAGGGAAAAGAGTTGCAGTTAAAAATGTTATAAGCGATGAAGTTTATTACGTTGATGCCGATTATATAGTAACTGCAACTGGTGCTGTTCCTTTTGTTCCGGTTTTTGAAAACGATGATTTGCCTGGTGTATATACTGCTGCCGTTTTCCAAAAAATGATGAATGTAGAACATACGCTTTTAGGTAAAAATGTTTTAACAGTTGGAGCCGGTAATATTGGATATTTAACTTCATATCAAGGATATCAAGCAGGAGCAAATATTAAGGCAATAATTGAGGCACAAGGACATGAAGGCGGATTTCCTGTTCAGGCTAACCGTGTTCGCCGATTAGGTATTCCGGTGCTAACTTCTCATATTTTATTAAAAGCAATTCCAAATAAAACACACGATGGAATTATTGGTGCAGTTGTGGCTGAATGCGAAAATTTTAAACCAATTACTGGTACCGAAAAAATAATTGACGGTATCGACACAATTAATATTTGTACAGGCTTAGTTCCCGATGATCAGATTTTAATAAAAAGTAAACAAGTCTTTGGACTTCAATCGTATGGAGTTGGCGATGCAATTCGCATAGGAGAAGGCACTAGTGCTGTTTTACGTGGAAAACAAGCTGCCCTTGAAATTGCAATGGAACTTGGTATAAAAGTTGATTACGATGCTTATTTAGAACTATCAAAAGAGTATATCGATTCGCAACAACATCCAATTCGTGTAATTGAAGAACCATTTTTGCCAACCGCAGAACGTATGAACGAAAAAGGATTTGTACAAATTGACTGTTTGTATGGTTTTGCATGTAATCCTTGCCAGTTTGCGTGTCCACATGGTGCAATTACAAAATCTTCAACATCAACTGTTCCGCAAATTGATTTTGATAAGTGTATTGGTTGTATGGACTGCGTTTATCAATGCCCAGGGTTAGCAATTTTTGGTTATAACCTTAAAAAAGATTGGCTATTTTTACCTATCGAATACGAAGCAAAAGAAAATTCGGAAGTTTTCTTAATTGATAACAATGGTAAAAAACTTGGCGAAGGTATTATTGAAAAAATATTAAAAAAATCGAATAAAACTAATGTTGCTCGCGTAAAAGCATTATCAATTAATGGTATCGATTTGGTAAATGTTCGAGGATTTATTGTAAAAGATAATTACCCTGAACCTGTAATAATGAAATCAATTACCGAAAACATCGAATCGGAAACTTATGTTTGTCATTGTGATGATGTTAAAATTGATGAAGTTTTAGAAGTTATTGGTGATAGAAAATTTATTTCGGTTGATGAAGTTAAACATACAACGCGTTTGGGAATGGGACCATGTAGGGGCAAACGTTGTATTCCTCGTTTAAAACTTATGCTTCGCCCTTACGGAATTTCAATTACTGGTGATGCAACTCCACGCGGACCATTATCAAATCAAATTGCTTTAGGCGAAACATATCCTAACAATAAAGCCGAAAAAATTATTACTAATATTAATGGGAAACCAACAAAACGTATTG
>CAZRCF010000465.1:0-2171 GCA_964598505.1 uncultured Lentimicrobiaceae bacterium
GTTTAAAGGTGTATCAATCGAATGATTCAAATATTAAAAGTATTGATTTATCGAAGTTTGGAAACGGAATTTATTTTATAAAAATTACAACAAAATACGGAGTATCGGTTAAGAAAATAACCTTGCAAATGAATTAAAAAAAGATATTTAAAATTGAGTGGTCGGAATTTATTTCGACCACTTTTTGTTTTAAAACCATTTTTCATTAAAACCCCCTCAATTCCCGAACCTCCTTCACATTTTTATCCTTAGTAAGCATTTCCATTCTGGCCGGCGGATTAAAGAAGCATAAACCTGCTAAATCATTTCTTTGTCGAAAACCATATTTAATGCAAATTTATTCAATTTGTAATTATTTTATCCGCAAATATATAAAAAAAAAACTATTACAAAGGATTATTTTCTTTTTTTTCAATCTGTAAAAACCAAGTATTAATCACTATATTCATCCTGACTTGTCCCCTTTCAATTTAGTGCGGTCGTAAGTGGTTAATAATCAAGATTTGTATTTAAAAAAGTACTAAATTTACCGCACTAAGGGTAAGTTTAGCATGAAAATTAGGGTTATCAAAACCGCATCAAAGGCACAAGCTGTTCAGGTTGTCCGTTACCAGAACAACAAACGGATTGTTTTGAAGCATATCGGTTCTGCTCATACCGAGGAAGCACTAAGCGATTTACTTATAATGGCTGAAGAATGGATAAAGGACAGCACCAGCCAACTCTCGATCTTCCCTGACGAAAACCCAAACAAGTTGCTACACCTCAACTACAGCACATTTATTGGCATTAAATACCGTTTCTTTTACGCACGGATTCGTGCAATACTGGATATGATTAAGTTGGATGACTTACCTGTTCTTCTAAACGATTTGGTGGCGATAAGGATATTTGAGCCCGCATCCAAGCTTCGTTCCCTTGAACTGCTGGAACAGTTCTTCGGCATTGGCCATAGCCGCAAGGCGTACTACAAGATTGCCCCCGACTGCGTTGACCTGAAGAAAACCGTCGAGAAAAAAGTTGCCGACTTTGCGGGCTTTCATTACTCGTTTAATTTCGACATCCTGTTTTACGATGTAACAACACTTTACTTTGAAACTTTTGAAGAAGACGAGTTGCGCAAGAACGGTTTTTCGAAAGATAACAAGTCCCAACAACCTCAAATACTGATAGCCCTAATGGTAAGCAAAGAAGGTTTTCCCGTTGCCTACGAGGTGTTTTCTGGCAATACTTTCGAAGGGAACACCATCATCCCTGTCATTAAAGATTTCATCAATAGGAATGAAGTAAATGAGTTTACCGTGGTGGCAGATGCTGCGATGATCAGTTCTGAAAACATACAGAAACTAACCAAAAACAACATCAACTACATAGTAGGTGCACGGCTTGGGAATATCTCCGCCGCACTGTTGGAAACCATCGACAAAACCATCGTTCGACAAGATGGTAAGAGCATCCGGATAAAAATGGACAACGGTTTTCTTATTTGTAGTTATTCATCGGTAAGGTACCGCAAGGATCGGTACGAAATGGAGAAGCAAATCGAAAAAGCAAAACAGGTAATTGCAAAACCTTCTAAAAGCAAAAAAATGAAGTTTACCCAGACAAAGGGGCAAAAAATTGAACTCAATGAAGCACTGATTGAGAAAACGCAGAAACTACTTGGAATCAAAGGATATTATACAAACATGGACGCATCGGTAGTTGACAATAAGATGATAATAGAGCGTTATCATGAACTTTACAAGATCGAGCAAGCCTTCAGAATATCAAAAAATGATCTGCAAACAAGGCCAATCTTTCACTTTAAGGAGCAACCGATAAAGCTGCATATCTTGATTTGCTTTATGGCCCTTGTTGTATCAAAGCATATCGAACTAAAAACGGGCGTTTCAATCAGAAAATTTATAGACGAATCAAAAAAAATCGTCGATGGTGAGATTTTGAATCACATTACAAATAAAATAGTGACCGTCAAAGCCCAACCAACTCAAAAAATGATGGAGCTTATCGCTAAATTGGAGTCACCGCACTAAAAGGGACAAGTCAGGAGTGACAAATTATTCAGATTTTCACCTTTGATTGGTATAAAATTACCTATTGGAGTATTCGATATGGAAGTAGACAACATCAAATTACCAATTACTCTGCAACCTTCATCAGGAAGTTTT
>CAZRCF010000466.1:0-2168 GCA_964598505.1 uncultured Lentimicrobiaceae bacterium
GTTTGTCCCCACGTAATACTACTGAAGACAATTGCCATAAGAAAAAGTAGAAATTTTTTCATAGTTTTAAATTTAGGTTAATAATTAATTGTTTTTTATTCTGTTTTTTTTGTTTTTTATTAAAAAATATGCAACCTTTTGTTTTTATTACATCTATACAAAATAATAATTTCTAAAAAATGTTGCTAATTTTTTAGAATATTTAGTATGGTACATAATTATAAATTAAGCTATAATATAGCCTTAATTAATGAATTCAGTAAAATTGATGTTTGTTATTTAGATAAATCCCCATGTTTTATTTATAAATTTTAGATTGTAAATATATAAACTTTTTTAATTAAAAATAATTTTTAACAATAAATTGTTGATAAATATTTTCAATTTTTTTGTTATTATTTAAAAAGTGCTTGAAAATCTATTAATTACAATTTTTAGTAATAATTAATTTATAAATATTTAAGATAAATCGTTATTTACATTCATAGTTGTTCGATTAAAAATTTTATCAGAGTGAAAATATTAGTGTTTTTTTGTCAAGTTGAGCTTGTTTTTCTGTCAGGCTGAGCTTGTCGAAGCCCTTTTTAAGATACAATTATTAAAAACTTTGTGCAACTTTGTGCAACCCTTTGTGAAACTTTGTGTAACAGCTATAAAAAAGAGAGAGAAAAACATATAAAATGACATTAATAAAATTTTTTAACTTTTTGTGCGTTATTATTTATCCGCTGGTATATCGTTAAACATTCAAATAAAAACAAACAAACGTATGAAACTTAAAAAATTATTAGTAATATTAATAGCTATATCAATAGTTAGCAATACTTTGTATGCAAAAAACATATTATTATCAGAAGCAATAAAAACAAATTTAGTTTCGGTAAAAGTAAAAAGTGCTGATAAAAAGATAACAAATAATATATCAAGTTATTGGGGCGAATGTATTGAAATTTCTTTATCAAATAATACTTCAAAGCCAATTTCCATTGAATTAGAACCCGGTATGTATTTATCGCCATCAGATTCTACAATTCAAAAAATGATGATTATTGACAATAGCATTATGATGATGGCAGCAAAAGGGACAAAAACGAAAACTATTAATGCATTTTGTTCACAAATGTTAAATTCGCCTCCACGTCAGGGTATTGCTTTTTCGCCGAGTGGAAAAGCTGATGGTGATTTATTAGCATTAGCTAACATTATTGCTAAAAACAGGATATTTAATTACGCTGCCCAAAATGCAGTTTGGGTTCTTACCGATAATAATAGTATAAGTAGTGTTCACTCCGATAATAAAATTGAAACAGAAATACTTCGTAATTTCTTAATGAAAGTAAAAAAAGTAACAATAAATGAAATTGATCCACCAACTAAAATTGATAGAAAAAACACAAATGGAAATTTTATTCTAAAAATTAATAATAAAATTGGCGGAAAATACACAATCGTTCTTTTCGATTCAAATGGAAATCAAATTCAAGAATTTCAGAAAGATAAAGAGTATCCACTTCACGACCTAATTACAATTAAATACCGCTTTCAATCGGATATCCCTTCGGGTACCTATTACGTGCGAATGACTCGAAACAATAACGAACTAATTCACAATAAACCAGTAATTGTTAAATAACTTTATTAAGTTTTAAATTTATTATTTAGTTTTTGTGGTTCTTCGACAAAATTAGTGGAATTATACCAAATTGTAATTATTATAAAAATTTTAAATGGTTCACGGTAGCTGACAAAAGGTGTAACTCAAAGACCGACCTCAGCAAAAAAGCGTTAAGAAAAAACAACATTTTTACGTTTAAAGATAGGTGAACTAACGGTAACTGGAACAGGGTGAACGGTACTCGGTAAACTAAAAAAACTAATATTTACATACTAAATCTTCAAAAAAATACTAAAAAGCAGCGTGAGCAACGAAATTACGCGAGGCAGGCGGGGCTGTGAATGGCAAAAACAATACAAATCTTACAAAGGCGTTTACGTCTGTCTTGGTTATTGAGCAATGTAAAAAATAAGAAATACATTACTTTGTCATTCTGAGCCTTAGCGAAGAATCTCTTATTAAATAGATACTTCACTACGTTCAGTATGACAAAGGTTTTGTTTTTGACAGAGTGGGCAGGATTCGTAATTTCTTGAATTTTTTGCTACTTTTT
>CAZRCF010000467.1:0-2156 GCA_964598505.1 uncultured Lentimicrobiaceae bacterium
GAAGATCAGCTAAATCTATTCCCCCTTCTTCCATACGAATGCGGCCATGGTTGGGAAAAAACCGGCAATCCATGATGCGATAGCTCATGAGTATGCAGATTTTGCAGCAGGGCTGCAAAAAGAGTATGAAGATGATTGTGGAGTTACCTTTGGTAAAGTGCCTAAAATCGCATTTTCTAAATTATCAGTTGTAGTAGATGAAGAAGAAAAACCATTAGGCACGGCAGGTAGTTTATCATTATTAAAAGATAAAATCAATGAATCATTTTTTGTAAGTAACTGCGATATTTTAATTAACCAAGATTATTCGGAAATACTAGAATATCATTTATCTAATAAAAATGAGATAACTATTGTAGCTGCATTAAAGCATTTTTCAATAGCTTATGGGACAATAGAAACAGGAGAAAATGGACAATTAGTAAAACTTATCGAAAAACCCGAACTTACATTAAAAATTAATAGTGGCATGTACATTCTTGAACCAAATCTATTAAACGAAATTCCAGAAAATCAGATTTTTGATATTACGGATTTGATTAGTAAATTACAAAAAGAAAAAAGGAAAGTAGGGGTTTTCCCGGTAAGCGAAAAATCGTGGATTGATATAGGTGATTGGAAAGAATATTTGAATAATATTTCAAAATCATGAGTTTTATAAGAGAATTGATATCCTCTAATCCAATCCAATTATTTAAAAATGAAAATATTCGAAAGAATATTGTTAATAGTTTCTATTTTTTTGGCGGAACTTTTATACAATTTATAATTGCAATTTTTACTCAACCAATTTTTTCAAAATATCTCGAATTAGAAGATTTTGCTATTATTGGTTATTTTGGAGCAATTTCTGCAATATTGTATCCACTTTTTAGCATGACACTTCCTTTTTATTATTTAGCACAATACTGGAAAAAAGATTCTGAAAAAGATGGAGACTCAAATTTATCATTTATTTTAAATTTTTTAAATATAAGCAATAGCATTCTTGCAATTATTGCATTTATTTTCGTCAGTTTATATTTTAAATTATTTAATATCGCTTTTCCTTTAATACCTTTTATTTTTATTGTATTAGCAAATCTATTTTTTGAAAAATATAAAACATATTACCTATTAGAGTGTAGAGTTCTTAAACAAGGATTAAAGTTTTTTTTGATAAATATCATACAAATAATTATAAATACATCTTTTAGTTTGTTTTTTGTTGTTGCATTAAAAGGTGGAGCAGCCGGAAGAATGAGTGGTCCTTTAATTTCAGTTATTTTAATTGGAATTGTAGCAATAGTTATTTTTGTAAAAGAAAAAAAATACAAGTTTTCATTTAAAATAGAAAAGGCAAAAGTAAAAACTGCTTTAAAATATTGTATTCCATTAATTATTGGAAGCTATTTTTATTATCCAATTGATAATATTGATCGTATTTTTTTAGAGAGGTTAAATAATACATCTGAATATGGTTATTATATAATTGGTTTAACTATAGCTGGTTTTATAAGTACTTTTTTCTTAGCATTTTATCAAAGTTTTGAACCCGATTTATATAAACTTATTGTTCAGAAAAAGTATAAACAATATATTGTGTTTTCAGTTTTCTATATTGCTATAATTGCTATTTTTTCATTATTGTTTATATTGCTTTCGGGAACAATTGTTTCTTTTTTAACTGCCGGAAAATTTACTTATGCAAGCACTTATGCAAATGTTTTTATTATTGGTGTGTTTTTTATGCAAATAGGCGGTTTCTTCGAACAATTATTCACAGCTTTCGGGGCAACAAAATATGTGATGTGGCGAAATATTTTAATGGGCGTTTTTTGTATAGTCTTATATTATATAATGATTCAGAAATATCAATTTTATGGTGCAAACATTTCACGGATTATAGCTTCTGTATTTTATGTAATTAGTGGTGCAATATTGTTTTTAATTTATATTAAACGAAAGAAAATATGAGCAAAATTAACACACCTGTTTTATTAATTGCATTTAATCGTCCAAATACGACACAAAAAGTATTTGATGAGATAAAAAAAAACAAACCTTCAAAGTTTTATTTTGCTGTTGATGCACCTCGAAACGGAAATATAAGCGATGAGATTAATTGTAAATTAGTCCAAGAAATAGCTAATCAAGTAGATTGGGAATGTGAATTT
>CAZRCF010000468.1:0-1519 GCA_964598505.1 uncultured Lentimicrobiaceae bacterium
TACAAGAAGGAATTGGTTGGTTTGGACAAAATTCAACAAATAAAGAAATAATTGTTTTAAATGTATCATCAACAGCTGAAGGATATAGTTCTCAATTTATATCTATGAGTGATATTCCTACTCAGATTATGGCTGGTGCTACTTTTCCTGTAAGCATAACGTTTAAAAATACTGGTTCAGGATCAGATGATAGGTGGTGGTGGTATAACACTAGACTTGGATCTCAAAACCCTGAAAACAATGTCTTTTGGGGAATTAATAGGGTTTATAACAATGTTCAAGGTCAAGGTTATACATGGACAGGTGATTTTGTTACTCTTAATTTTATAGCAACAGCACCAAATACTTCTGGCAATTATAATTTTCAATGGAGACTATTAAATAGTCCTAATTACTTCTTTGGAAGTTCTACTCCAAATAAAGTTATAACGGTATTAACTCCTAATAATAATTCGGAATTTATTTCTCAAAATGTTCCAACTAATTTAAACCCAGGCGATGTATTTACAGCAACTTTTACTTATAAAAACACAGGTAATACAGTTTGGAATATTAATGGAAATAATTCGTGGTGGTTAGGTTCTGAAAATCCAAGAGATAACAGTATTTGGGGAACAAATAGAGCTGGAGGTATGGTAAATACAATGGTAAACCCAGGTGAATTATATACTTTTACTGGCACTTTTACTGCACCTTTGCTATTGGGGTCTTATGATTTTCAGTGGCAAATGTTACAAAATAATGTTGAATGGTTTGGACAAAAAACCACTAATCAAATTATTAATGTCGGTAATGTTTTTGACGATGCAAAATATTTAAAAACAACATACATTTCTAGTTGTTCTAATAACAAAATATATCATTATAAAAATACAGGATCTACTATTTGGAAAAAAGGCGAGTATTGCTTAGCATCAGAAACTCCACCAAATAATACTTTATGGGGAACAAATAGGCTTGAACTTCCAAATGATGTAGCTCCAGGTGATACAGTTAAAATTATAGGAGAATTCACAACACCAGCCATTGCTGGTTATTATCCATGTCAATGGAGACCTTCAAAAGGAGGTAATTCTCGCTTTGGTGATATTGTGCCAGGAGTTGGAACTTACATTGATGGTGGTTATAATTCTCAATTTATAGTTTCTGTTCCTTATATTTTCCCTACTCAAATTGTTAAAGGAGAATATATTGATATTCAATTGTTCTTCAAAAACACAGGAACAGCCACTTGGTCTGGAGAAGAACATCTAACTGTTAGTGGTGTTCAATATGTTGGAAATACAAATTTCCCATCATCTATTAGTACAGGTTTCAATAAAACATTTTATTTAAGAATATTTGCTCCTATTGACAATTGCACATTAGTTTTTAGTGCACAATTATTTTCTGGTAGCTGCGGAGTTCACTCTTTTGGAGAAAAATTTACAAAAACTATTAAAGTTGTTGATGCAATTTCAAATAGCCCTGTTCAATATAAAATTATGTCATCAACTAACAATAACGAAATAAATAAATT
>CAZRCF010000468.1:1529-2137 GCA_964598505.1 uncultured Lentimicrobiaceae bacterium
ACAGTGCACAATTATATCATCCTGTAACTATGAAATATTTTGGACAAATAGTATATGGAAGCATAAGAATAAATGCACAAAACAAATCTGCTAACATCAGCTTTGATGAGAATTCGGACGAAAATATGGAGTTTCAAGTAATACCAAACCCTGCAACTGATTTAATAAATATTTTATTACCAATTGTGGATGGAACGCAAACCTTAAAAATATTTGATATTACGGGTAAATTAGTATATAATAATGAATATTCTAATACCAGCAATATTGAAGTAAATGTATCCGAACTTAAAAAAGGAATTTACTTTTTAAAAATTGAAAACGAAACAAATACATACAACAAAAAGGTAGTAATTAACTAACTAACAATTAACATAATCTTACAAAAAATAAAAAATAATATCTTTTAGCTTTTTTATGTACTAACTTTACAATAATAAATTTTAAAATGGCGAAAACCGAAAAACCATTAAAAAGAGTAGGTGAATTTAAAACTCAAAAATTATGAAAAACAGAAAAACAACAATTGTAAATCTGCTAAAAAAGTGTTTCGTTATTTTAGCAGTGCTTATTTTCAGTGGAAAAATGGCAAACGCTCAAAACAACTC
>CAZRCF010000469.1:0-2136 GCA_964598505.1 uncultured Lentimicrobiaceae bacterium
ATTTTCAGTTCTTAAAGTATTGTCAATTGCTGAAATATATAAAGCTAATTTTCCCGCATGTTCGGCTTCAAATTCATCGGCTTTCAATTCAATTACAACATAACATCGAAGTTTTAAGTGATAGAACAACAAATCGATAAAACGTTCTTTTTCAGATAATTGAATTTTATATTGTCTGCCAACAAATGCAAACCCCGCACCTAGTTCTAACAAAAATTTCGTTATGTGTTTTGTCAATTGATTTTCAATACTTCGCTCGTCGGCTTCCTTTCTTAATGTCAAAATATCGAAAATATATGGGTCTTTCAATGTTTGATTTGCTAAATCAGATTGATGTTTTGGCAATGTTGCAATAAAATTTGTTGTGGCTTTGCCTTGTCGTGAATATAAATCCGTTTCAATTTGCATTCGTAAAACTGCTCTCGACCAACCATTTATTAACGTTTCATTGGCATAAAAGATAGCTTCATCTATATTTTTTATTTTGGTTATTATCAATATATTGTGTCCCCAAGGAATTTGTCCTACAAGTTACTGGATTTTTTCCATAGTATCTATGTTTGCAGGTAATGAAGTTTGTGCAACAAGTTGTTGCACTTTTTTAAATTGCTCAATATAAAATAAATACCAACTTTTTATATAGAATAAATTTCTTCGCGAAAATCCTTTTATTTCAGGGAATGTGCTGTGTAAATCTTTTGATAATTGCTCAATTATAGCATCGCCCCAATTTTTATTTGATTGTTTTTCAACAATATCTCGCCCTAATTCCCAATAAAATGACAATAATTCAACATTAACAGCTATTGCTGCTTTTATTTGCAATCTATATACTTTTGCTTTAATCTCTTTGAACCAAGAAATATATTCATTGTCTGTTGACATTTTAATCGAAATTTTTGTTGTTTTATTCAATTTATCCATTTTTAAAATTATAAATGCAAAAATAAAAAATTTAGTTGTTTATTTCATTCTGTATCGCTTCTCCCATTTAATGTAGCGGTTTGAGAATTTGTGCAGTAGAGAATTTTTAAGCACTAAAACTGTCAATGTACTATAAAAGTTGATATCAGGTAGAATGTTCATTTTACCACTGAACCCACTTTTTTGCAAAACCACATGTTATGCCTTCGTTGTTTTTTTGGTTCGTTGGTTGAAGTAATTTTAGGTGCAATGCTTTCAATTAATTGTTCAAGCAAACCTCTAAAAGTATGCTCGGTAGCATTTCCAATTTTGTATTTGGAATTAATATTTTCTATATACAGTTCTATAGTTATTTTATGCTTAATTATTTTATTTCCAATTTAGTTTTTAATTCGTGTTTTGTGTTATTTTTGTTGGTTTTTAGTATAGCTTGTAACTTGTTTATAAACTAACGAAGGCTAAGTTAAACTCTCCCTGCCAGCTAATTACTGGTAGGGCGGTCTACTCGATTATAGGGCGGTTTATTTTTCCAAACTATCGACTGACTCATAATGATTACTCAATATTACTTTAAATTTATCATATCTAAATACTCTTGCTTTGTCTGGATACTGAGAAGAAAAGTATCCTTTAGGAAATCCTTTTCTAATATAAAACTTTCCTGTCAGTTCTACAACGTCTCCATTATAACCAATGGTGTCAGGGAGAATAACTTTAAAATTAATTGGTTCTATAAAAATGTCTTCACCACCAATATTCCAGTCTGCACATTCGCACCCATATGTATAGTGAACTACTTTTATTGTTTTAGTTTCATCTTCTAATTGTCTTGGCATTGCATTGATAATTAAAAATGGAATTAGTCCAAATACAGGAATAACAATCAACTTGATAAGTTTTCTATTTATTACACGTTTGTCTTTTCTCAAATAATAAATGAGTGTCATTACAAGTAGTGTTAATAGTGTGGTCAAAATAGTCAACGCACCAAAAATTCTAGCAGAAAAAAATCCAACCTGATAAAATTTCTCAGTTAAAATAGAATAAGCTGAGACAAGAAAAACTGTCCAAATTATATAATATAATGTCAATAAGATTTTATTTAAAGCAGTCATGATTGTTGCTTGTTTTTAAATGCCCTATAAATATTATATACATGCAACAAAACTTTCTTAATCCAATCATTTTTGGTTTGCTTGTCGCAATAAAATG
>CAZRCF010000470.1:0-2133 GCA_964598505.1 uncultured Lentimicrobiaceae bacterium
AAAATATGATGAAAATATTAATTTTTTATTTGCAAATTAACACAGTTCTTGCTGACGCAGGAAGCATCTTATCCTTTGAGATTCTTCGCTAAGGCTCAGAATGACAAAATATACATTAATATATTGATAAACAACGTCATACTGAGCCTATTGCATTATGATTGTCATACTGAACCTGTCGCATTAGGTTGTCACACGGAGCTTGTTGAAGTGTCTGTTTGTTTTAGAATATAGGCTTCGACAGGCTCAGCCTGACAAAGATAGCAGGACAAGCTCAGCCTAACATAATATTAGTATTTGCTCACTTATAAATATTTTAATCGCACAACAACGATTGTAATTATTAAAAATCAATTTTCAGAAGTCGGTTAAGTGTTAATTTTATATTTTTGTTTAAATAAAGCGTACTCTTTCATAATAGCTTTAAAAATTTCGTTTGCAACAATTTCTTGCCCTGCAGGGGAAAAATGACCATCTTTTGAAGCAAGTCCTTTTTTCGACCACGATAAAATTGCATCGTTTCCACCCATAAATTCAAACAAATCGAAATAGGCACAATTTGATTTTAGAGCTGCGTTTTTCATAACATCTCTAATTTTTGGTATCATCGGATAAGAAGTGTATTCGCCATCAATACGAGTTGCCATATCGCCAACACCAACTACCAATATGCTTAAATTTGGCATAGATTGTTTAAATCGCTGAAAAAGTTTTGTAAACTCTTGCGAAATATATTCTAAGGTTTCATCAGATTTTACGTAAGGAATTGAATTTGCACCAAATTGAAATATAACAAGATGTGTATTTGTCTCTTTTAGCTCTTCAATTAGTAAATTTGGATTAATTTTTATTAATCTATCGCCCGAATGACCTCTTATAGCGTAATTATCAACCTGAACACCTTTGTCGCCATCGAAATTTAATCCATAAATATTTGGGCTTGTGCCCGAAAAACTTATTGAAATATTTTTATCATTTGAAGTAAGATCAATTTTTTGTTTTACAAAATTATTAGTAGAATTTAAAGTTATTTGTGCTAAATTCTTACTCGAAGTTAAACTACGAACACTTAATTGACAAGGCTTTTCAGCATTTCCATACATTACCGAAAAATCGGAGTAATTATTATTTAAACAAATTGTAATATGTGCTTTCCCATTGTAATAAACAATTTTCCCTTCTTTAACTTCTGTGGAAGTGCTATCAATTTGTTCATCAGGTTTCTGAACAACAGAGTTTGCGTATTTAAAAACCATTCCCGATAATCCAAAGAAACCGTTTTTAAATTTGTTTTTAAAAACTGTATATCGTTGCCAATTTTCGCTCGAAGTGCGAGAATATGAAATGCAATCGGTAATATCGGTAAGTGGAACAAAACCAACACCTTGTCCGCCAAATTCTTGTCGGAACTTATTTCTAAAATTGCTTGAAATTCTATCACCTTCAATTTGCGAATCGCCATAATGTCCAATATGAACAACCTCTTTAGGCGATTCCATATATAAAGCCGAAAAGAAATTATCAAAACAACTTACATTGCCCGAACTTGGGACAAATAAAAATGTTGTAGGCTTTTCGGGTTTTGTTAATGTATCTTTTTTTATTGGTTTATCTTGTTTAACAACCACAGTATTGGATTGAGCGATTAGTTTTTCGGTAACAATGTCGGCTTTTTCGTTTATTGTCTCTTTAATTCCTAAGTTCAGAATTTTATCAACGCTTAAAAAACTAAAATTTACCTGCTCGCCTTTTAAAAATGGAAACGAAATTTTTGGTTGAATTATTGAGTATAGCAAAAGGATAATTGCTGTAGCAAATAATATTATAACAACTTCAAAATGTTTGTACTTCATTTAATTTTTTTCGGATAATTTAAAATTAATAATATTCTGCAAATCGCCAACATTTTTAAGTTTCATTAAATCTTTTAGTTTAAATTTAATATCAAACTCTTTTTCTACTGCCGAAATCATTGATAAATGCGAAATAGAATCCCAACCATCAACGTCGTTAGCGGTAGTAGTTTCGTTAATTTCTAATGTAGGATTATTAAAAACCTTTCTGAATATTTCATTTATTTTATCGTTCATTTTTTTTATTTTTTTATAAGCTCTTAGCGATTAGCTGTTAGCT
>CAZRCF010000471.1:0-2132 GCA_964598505.1 uncultured Lentimicrobiaceae bacterium
AGAGCACCTGCCTTACAAGCAGGGGGTCACTGGTTCGAGCCCAGTAATGCCCACATAAAAAAGCTATCAGAAATGATAGCTTTTTTTATTTTACAATTTATATTTCATTAAAAAAACAGATGTGATAACCATCTGTTTTTTTAATAAAATAGTTAGACCTATTTCAGCGTGCGTTTTACTTCAATTTCATCGTAACCTTCAACAATATCACCAACTTTAATGTCGTTAAAATTTTCGATATTTAAACCGCAATCTTGACCAGCAAATACTTCTTTGGCATCGTCTTTAAAACGTTTAAGCGAGCCTAATTTGCCTGTATAAACTACAATTCCGTTTCTGATAATACGAACTTTAGTATTTCGGTTAATTTTTCCATCTAATACAATACAACCTGCAATGTTTCCAACTTTATTAATGTCAAATACTTCGCGAATTTCAAGATTGCAAATAATTTTTTCTTGTATTTCCGGTGAAAGCATACCTTCGATAGCATCTTTAATCTCATTAATTGCATTGTAAATAATTGAATACATGCGAATATCAATTTCTTCAACTTCGGCAAGTTTACGAGCTTGAGGCGAAGGGCGAACTTGGAAAGCAACAATAATTGCATTAGAAGCAGAAGCCAATAAAACATCAGACTCAGTAACCAAACCAACAGATTTATGAATAACATTTACCTGTACTTGATCGCTCGTAAGTTTTAATAAAGAATCTGAAAGAGCTTCAATAGAGCCATTAACATCACCTTTAACAATTATATTAAGTTCCTTGAAATCGCCAATAGCAATACGGCGACCAATTTCGTCGAGAGTTATATGTTTTTGAGTACGAATACCTTGTTCGCGTTGTAGTTGTGAGCGTTTTGTTGCAATAGTTTTTGCTTCATGTTCCTCTTTATATACTTTAAAAGTATCACCAGCCTGAGGAGCAGTATTTAATCCTAATAATAGAAGTGGTACCGATGGACCGGCAACATCAATAGCAACATTTCGTTCGTTGTACATTGCTTTTACTTTTCCATAAGTTGTACCTGCAACAACAAAATCACCAATATTTAGTGTCCCATTTTGAACTAAAATTTTTGCAACATAGCCTCTACCTTTATCTAAAGAAGATTCAATAACAGTTCCATTTGCAAGTCTATTTTTATTTGCTTTTAATTCAAGCATTTCGGCTTCAATAAGTACTTTTTCAAGTAATGAGTCAATGTTAAGACCTTTTTTTGCTGATATTTCCTGACACTGGAATTTTCCACCCCATTCTTCAACTAAAATATTCATATTTGCAAGACCTTCACGAATTTTCTCAGGAACAGCATTAGCTTTATCAATTTTGTTAATAGCAAAAACCATTGGAACATTTGCTGCTTGAGCGTGATTAATTGCTTCAATTGTTTGTGGCATAATTAAATCATCAGCAGCAATAACAATTATTGCAATATCTGTAACTTTAGCACCACGAGCACGCATAGCAGTAAAAGCTTCGTGACCTGGAGTATCTAAAAATGTAATTTTTTTACCATTATCTAATGTAACCTCATAAGCACCAACGTGTTGTGTAATTCCACCGGCTTCACCAGCAATTACATTTGTTTTACGAATATAATCAAGAAGCGATGTTTTACCATGATCTACGTGTCCCATTACCGTTACAATAGGCGATCTATCTGTAAGATCTTCTACAGAATCAATTTCATCAGCTGAATCGTCATCGGAATCGGCACTTACAAAATTTACACCATAGCCAAATTCATCTGCTAAAAGTGAAATTGTTTCAGCATCTAAACGTTGATTAATTGAAACAAACAAACCAATACTCATACAAGTAGAAATAATATTTGTAACAGGAATTTCCATTAACGAAGCTAACTCGTTAGCTGTTAGAAATTCTGCAACTTTAATAAATTTCTTTTCTTGTTCAGCTTGATCCATCTGTTCAAGATATTTCTGATTAACATTGCTACGCTTATCGCGGCGATGCTTTGAAGTTTTTGATTTTCCTGAAGGACCTAATCGGGCTAACGTTTCTTTAATTTGACGATCGATTTCTTCATCGGAAATTTCTGGTTTTTTGAAGTCTTTATTTGGGGCTGTTTTGTTAAACTTGTTTGCACCACCTCCTTGTCCGGG
>CAZRCF010000472.1:0-2121 GCA_964598505.1 uncultured Lentimicrobiaceae bacterium
AACAATTGCAAAGGCAAAAACCAATGCAAATAATATAAATTTTTTGTTTTTCATATTTTTTTATTTTTTTCAAAAGTAATATTTTTTTCACAGCAAAGCCGCAAAGACGCTAAGGTTTTTTAAATTAATTAGCACATTATCGCATTACTTCCATCTTCCCACTTTTTCACCTTGTACCTTTAACCTTGTACCTTTCAACAATTACCCTGAACCAGTTACCGTTTACCATTTTCCCTATTTTATCAATTTTTTATATCTAATACGTTTTGGACCTTCATCGCCAAGTCGTTTTTTCTTATTTTCTTCATATTCGCTATACGAACCTTCGAAGAAATATACTTGCGAATTGCCTTCAAAAGCCAGAATATGCGTGCAAATACGATCTAAAAACCATCTATCGTGCGAGATAATTACTGCACAACCTGCAAAGTTATCAAGTGCTTCTTCTAAAGCCCGAAGTGTGTTAATATCTATATCGTTGGTTGGCTCATCGAGAAGCAAAACATTAGCTTCCGATTTTAAAGTAAGAGCCAATTGCAAGCGATTACGTTCACCGCCCGATAAAACACCGGCTTTTTTACTTTGGTCGGTGCCACTAAAGTTAAAACGAGAAATATAAGCACGAGCATTAATCAATTTTCCACCAAGCTGCATCTGTTCAGCTCCTCCCGAAATAATATCGTAAACACTTTTTTCGGGGTCGATAGCTGTGTGTTGTTGGTCAATATAGCCCAAAACAACAGTTTCGCCAACATTAAAGTTCCCTGTATCCGTTTTTTCAAGTCCCATAATTAGGCGGAAAAGAGTAGTTTTTCCGGCTCCATTTGGACCAATAATTCCTACAATTCCGTTTGGTGGCAGGGAGAACGTTAGATTTTCGTATAGAAGTTTGTCGCCATAACTTTTTGAAATATTTTCAACTTCAATTACTTTATTTCCAAGTCGAGGACCGTTTGGAATATATATTTCTAATTTGTCTTCTTTCTCTTTAACATCTTGATTAAGAAGTTTATCGTAAGCATCTAAACGTGATTTCGCTTTTGCATGTCGAGCTTTTGGAGCCATACGAACCCATTCTAATTCACGTTCAAGGGTTTTTCGGCGTTTACTCTCTTGTTTTTCTTCCATTCTTAATCGAGTCGATTTTTGGTCGAGCCACGATGAGTAATTGCCTTGCCAAGGAATGCCTTCACCTCTGTCGAGTTCTAAAATCCAACCTGCAACATTGTCTAAGAAATATCTATCGTGAGTAACAGCAATAACAGTTCCTTTATACTGTTTTAAGTGCATTTCAAGCCATTCAATTGATTCAGCATCTAAATGGTTTGTAGGCTCATCGAGCAATAAAATATCGGGTTGTTTTAATAAAAGTCGGCAAAGTGCAACCCTACGGCGTTCGCCTCCCGATAGATTTTCGATAGGTGTATCGCCTTCGGGACAACGGAGTGCATCCATAGCACGCTCAAGTTTTGTGTCGAGTTCCCAAGCATCGTGCTGATCAATTAAATCGGTTAGTTCGCCTTGACGCTCAATAAGTTTATTCATCTCATCGTCGCTCATCGGCTCCGAAAATTTATTATTTACCTCTTCATACTCTTTTAAAATATCGGCAACTTCCTGAACACCTTCGGTAACGACCTCTTTTACGGTTTTTGTGTTATCTAAAATTGGCTCTTGTGGCAAATATCCAACACTATACCCTGGCGAAAAAACTACATCGCCCTGAATTGCTTTATCTTCGCCGGCAATAATTTTCAATAATGAAGATTTACCTGAACCATTTAGACCAATAACACCAATTTTTGCACCGTAATAAAACGAAAGGTAAATGTTTTTTAATACAGTTTTTGCCGGTGGAAATGTTTTAGTAACTGCCACCATCGAAAAAATAATCTTTTTATCGTCGCTCATTTTTATTTATTTGTTTTATTTTTTAACTTATATCAATTTTTTTGGTTCTTCGTCATTAATTGTGTAATTAAAATTTAAAGGTTGCATTTAAGATAAATATCATATTTATAAAGTTATCCATAAATCAAAAATTATAAAATAATCCAATAAATATTTCTTCCTTTACTTTTGTCTTGAAACACCTGACCAAAGGAAAGAACGAGTACAAAT
>CAZRCF010000473.1:0-2103 GCA_964598505.1 uncultured Lentimicrobiaceae bacterium
CGGCAATGTCTGAGGTAAATTTCCCGAATAATGAAATGCCAACATTAATTTTAGAAACTGGTCGCGCCTTAATTGATGAAGCGGGCTGGCTGGCAGGAACGGTACTGGCGAATAAACGTTTGGCTGATGGTAGAAGAGCTATGGTAATTGACGCCGGCGTCAATTTAATGTTTACCGCTTTTTGGTATGATTATGAAATATTTCCGGTTCATGAAACAAGTTTTCAATCCGAGCCAACAACCATTTACGGCCCTTTATGTATGAATATTGATATAGTTCGCGATAATGCCGATTTGCCATTATTAAATAAAGGCGATAAAGTAGTTATTCACAATGTAGGAGCGTATTGTATGACTCAATGGATGCAGTTTATTACTTATCGACCAAATATTGTAATGATTGATGCGCAAAGCAAAACTCATATTATTTGTAAAGGTGAAGATATTGAAGCATTTACCAATAAAGAAATTACACCAGCACATTTAAAAGAGTTTGAATTGTAAGGAAGTGGGAAGTTAATGTGATGATGTGCTAATGTGATGATTTGCTAATTAAAAACCTCAGCGTCTTAGCGACTCGGCGGTAAAAAATAATTTGAAAATTTGAAAATGAGTTAATTTTAAAAACGAGTTAATAGAAGCTAATAGCTAAATGCTAACAGCTAATAGCTATCAAAAACTGATTACTCTTCACTCATTACTGATTACTCAAAAAACAATTAAACCAACAAATGAACAAAATAATATATAAAATAACTTCTCGATTTCCAGGATTTTACAAAAGTATTCTATTAAGTTATTCGCAAATATTTTTTTCAAATAATTTATGGTTCGCACTTTTGTTGCTCGGTGTTAGCTTTTTCGATTTTTGGGGAGGTTTGGCAGGTGTTTTGGCTGTTCTTATTACAAATGTTGGTGCATACTTAATGGGATTTAGCAAAAGTAATATTCAAAATGGTTATTATGGTTTTAATTCGCTTTTGGTTGGCTTAGGAATTGGTGTTTACTATTCGCCAAGCGTTGAGTTTTATTTTATTCTTGTTTGTGCTGCTTTTCTCACTTTACTACTCACATTAGCTTTTGAAGGAATTATTGGAAAATACGGACTACCATATTTAAGTATTTCGTTTTTAATTGCTTTTTGGATGATTTCATTAGCCGGACGGCAGTTTCAGAACCTCGAAATTAGCGAACGTGGAATTTTAATGTACAACGAACTTTTTAATATTGGCGGGCACAATCTTACAAATGCTTACTCATGGATTTCAAATATTAACTTACATAAATCAATTATTACTTATTTCAATTCACTTGGAGCAATTTTTTTTCAACATAATATTATTGCAGGATTTTTAATTTCATTAGGATTACTATTTTATTCTCGAATTGCTTTTACACTTTCGCTAATTGGGTTTTTTAGTGCATATCTTTTTTATCAATTTATAGGTGCCGATATTAGCCAACTTAGCAATAGTTATGTTGGTTTCAACTTTATTTTAACTGCAATTGCACTTGGTGGTTTCTTTATTGTAGCTTCTCGCCAATCTTATTTTTGGGTAATTATTTTGGTGCCAATAATTTCAATACTAATAAGTACAACCACAGTAATTTTTAATATTTACCAGCTTTCTATTTACTCTTTACCGTTTAATATTGTAGTACTTGTATTTTTATATATTTTAAAGTTTCGTGAACGAAATTTTAATCATCCGCAATTAGTTATAGCACAGCATTTTAGTCCCGAAAAAAATTTGTATGCTCAATTAAATTATTCATCTCGATTTAGCAAAATGCAATATTTCCCTTTTGAATTACCAGTGCGTGATAAATGGACTGTTACTCAAGGTCATAATGGCGATATTACTCATAGAGGTGATTGGCAACATGCTTGGGATCTTGAAATCACCGACCATAAAAACTTCTTTTATAAAGGAAATGGACTTGTGAAAGAAAACTATTTTTGTTATAATAAGCCAATATTAGCACCCGGCGATGGCTGGGTTATACAAATAATTGATAATATTGAAGATAATCAAATAGGAAATGTTGATTTGGAACATAACTGGGGAAACTCAATAATAATTAAACATACCGAAGGTTTATA
>CAZRCF010000474.1:0-2098 GCA_964598505.1 uncultured Lentimicrobiaceae bacterium
GTATCGCCAGCATTTGCAGCCCAAAACAATAAATTTGCACCTTCAACAGATTTATAATTGAGTATATCTTTATCTTTTTCAAGAAATAGCTCAAAAACTTTAGGATTTTTGCCATAAGATACGTACTCAACTGGAGTTCTCCCTCTATTATTTTTAGAAATACAATTTGCACCATTTTTTAATAAATAATTCGCCATTATGTATGAACCATTAAAAGCTGCTAAATGTAAAGCAGAATTTCCAAGTTTATTTTTGACGTTTACATCTAATCCTTTTTTTATTAGTTTTACAACCATAATAAATTGATCATTTCTTGCAGCTATGAGTAATAATGATTCATCTCTGCTAAGTTCTTTCACATTAATTAATAATGGGTTATTTTTTAACAGATTATCAAAGGCAACAGTATCGCCTTTTTGCACAGCAGAAATTATTTTAAATTCCGCCGAAGTAGAGTCAATTGAACTATTTTGCCCAAAACTGAACGCTGACATCAAACTCATTAATACAATTAAAACAATGGTTTGGATGTTTAGGAAAGATTGACTTTTCATAATGTTTTATTTTTTTTATTTTTTTATTTATTGAAGTTATGGTATTGTAATCTATTACTTTTGAGGGAACCCTCCATCTCTTATTGCTGCTAAGTAAGCAAAAACAGCCATATAATAAGCATTTTGTTTCATATCATCGCGTGGAACACGTTCTACCATATCGGCATTGGTGTGGTATATTTTATAATATTCCAACTCGTCTTGAATAAATTGGAAGCCTGGTATTCCGGCTTTATCAAAAGGTACGTGGTCTGTATTATCAGCTTCACTAATATCAACTGTTTTAAACTTTGGATCATTAATTACATTCATCCATTCAATAAATAACTTCATTGCACCTTCATTTTCTTGAGCATATATTCCACGAAACCTCCCAGCACCATTATCCATATTAAAATAAGCATAACATTTTTCATTACTATTAGTGAAATGATTTTTAATATATGCAGTTGAGCCTAAATAACCTTGTTCTTCTCCTGCCCACAAGCCAATACGAATTGTGCGACGTGGTTTAATATCCAATTTTTGTATAACTCGCATGGCTTCCATGCATGTAACTACTCCTGCAGTATTATCAGCAGCCGAAAGTCCAACATGATATGAATCAATATGAGCACCTATTATTACTATTTCATCTTTTAAATCGGTGCCTGGTATTTCTGCTAATAGATTAAATCCTTGTTGAGGTTCCTGAAATTTTACATCTACATTTGCTTGGATTTTTACAGTTTTACCTTTTTTGCAAAGTCTTACTAAATGATTATATTGTTCTAACGAAACACTCATTTGTGGCAAAGTTTCTGGCAAATTTGGAATTGAAGCAAGCCTAATTAACAATTCAATTTGATCTTTTGCTGGCACTGTCATTGTAGCTCCCCAAACTTGAGTAATTCCATAATATTTATATCCATGATCAAATATCAATAATGCTCCTTCATTTTTACAAAACTCTATTTTTTTTGCTATGAAATTAAAATACGGTAGCATTTGAACATCAATTTCTGCTTTTCGTTTTGCAAATTTATCTTTGTATTCTTTACTTGGTATAGTGTTTTTTTCTAAACCAAGTAATGTAGAATCGGTATATCTATTTATAAGTTTTCTATATGGTTCTTCTCCATAAGGTTCTGCAAATAAAACTATTTTTCCTTTTAATTTCCCTTTATATTTTTCTAAATCGTTTTCAGTTTTTGCATCTAAATATATAACTTCACATTCAATTTCACCATTTGTAGCAGGCGACCATACTTTTGGGTAAGCAATCAAAGGCATAAAAAAAGGCTCTGTTATATATGCGTAATATTTTTTCATAGTCCAGCTTTTGCCAACCAAATCAATGCTCTCTTTATTAATGTTTTGCAAATTAAATTCTTTTAATTTTGCACTTGCCCAATCTATTGCTTTGTTATATTCAGGCGACCACGTTACTCTTGGACCTATTTCATCGCATAAAGCAGTTAACATTTCAGACGACTTTGAATTTTGTAGAGCTTCCTTTTTTATACTTTTTAAAATTGTAGTATCAATTTTGCTTATTTGTGCCT
>CAZRCF010000475.1:0-2086 GCA_964598505.1 uncultured Lentimicrobiaceae bacterium
CAAATTTCTGTAATGAGTGTGGGAATTGCAATACATTCTGCCCAACAAACTCGGCGCCTTATAAAGAAAAATCAAAATTGTATCTAACAATTACTTCTTTTGAAAATGCCGAAGAAGGCTATTTTATGGATAAGAAAAGAAGAACTCTTTTTTATAAATTGAACAATGTAACTTATTCGTTAACAGAGTTAAGCGATAAATATATTTTCGAATCGGAAAATATAATTGCCAATTTAAACAAAGAAGATTTCAGAATTTTAGAACTTAAATTGAAAAACAGAGAACAAAATGAATTTAACTTATTGTTAGCTGCAAATATGAGTGTAATATTAAAAGGTGCAGATAGCATTGTTATAGAATAAAATATTGTAAAATCGTTGTGCGAAGTTTGTAACTTCGCACTGAATAACTGTTAGTTTGCAACTAACAAAATAAATTAAAATTAAATGGGCTTCAAGTATAAAATATACGATCAATCAAAAGCATATTATCTAACTTTTACTGTAGTGAGCTGGGTAGATATTTTTAGCAGAAAAATTTATCGTGATATTATTATTGATAGTTTAAAGTATTGCCAAAAGGAAAAAGGTCTGAATATATTTGCTTATGTAATAATGACTAATCATATCCATTTATTAGTAAATAGCGAAAAAGATAATATAAGTGATTTTATTAGAGATTTCAAAAAGTTTACATGCAAAAAAATTATTGATACAATTGAAAATGAGCTAGAAAGCAGAAAAAAATGGATGTTGAATTTGTTTGCTTATGAAGTAATAAAAAATAAAAGTAATAAAAATTATCAACTTTGGATTCATGATAGTCATCCAATTGAAATATATTCAAATGAGTTTATTAAACAAAAAGTAGAATACATTCATAATAATCCTGTAAGAGCTGGTATAGTTGAAAGTCCCGAGCATTATTTGTATTCAAGTGCAAGAAATTATGCTGATTTGGAATCAATGATAGATGTGATAAAATTAATTTTATATTTTTGAAAGAAGTTGCAAACTTCAAGATTATGTTGTGCGAAGTTGCAAACTTCGCACAACATTAGCAAAGTATATCAAAATATTTAGAAAAAATAAGTCTTAATTAAAAGAATTTAAGAAAATGTAAAATAAATAATTATTAATTTTATTGAAGTTGCAATCTTTTGTTGTACTGAGTTTGTAATTTGTTGTGCGAAGTTTGTAACTTCGCACTGAATAACAGTTAGTTTGTAACTAAACTATTTCATAAATTGAAGTTGCAAACTTCAAAACTATATTGTGCGAAGTTCGGAAACTTCGCACAACAATTTAGAATAAAATATTTTCAAGTATAAATAAACAAATACAAATTATTATGATTAAAATAATTGATAAAGTAACCAACGAAAAAGCATTAGAAAATGCAGTTAAACGATTTAAAGAAAAAGGAATAATTTTACCAACATTCGAGCAACAAAGAAATCCGGATTTAATACCTCAAAAAATTAAAGACCAACTAAAAAATATTGGTTTGTGGGATATTAATCCGCTAAATTTATTCAGAATTACATGGAAAAATGAACCTAAAGAAAAGGGCGGATTGTATGGAAATGTAAATTTTATTGAATTACCCAAAGAACTTACAGGTGTTAATGCAAGAATTGTGTTGTTGATTGGTAAATGGTTTCCAACCGGTGCACATAAAGTAGGTGCTGCTTATGGTTGTCTTGCTCCACGAATTACAACCGGGGAATTCGACCCTACTTATCATAAAGCTGTATGGCCCTCAACAGGAAATTATTGTCGTGGCGGTGCTTTCGATTCAAAACTTATGGGAACAGAATCGGTTGCCATTTTACCCGAAGAAATGAGCAAAGAGAGATTTGCTTGGCTTCGCGATGTTATTGGCTCTGAGGTTATTGCAACTCACGGCTGCGAATCGAACGTTAAAGAAATTTACGATAAATGCTGGGAAATAAAAAGAACAAGACCTGATTGTATCGTTTTTAACCAATTTGATGAATTTGGCAACTCGGCTTGGCATTACAACACCACAGGAAAAGCCATTGAAGATGTTTTTAATACAATAAAAAATAAAAATAGCAAATTAG
>CAZRCF010000476.1:0-2084 GCA_964598505.1 uncultured Lentimicrobiaceae bacterium
AAATTGGTGATTTTAATCCCGATGCCCATGTAAAAGGATTTGATGGATTCAATTTTATTGCTTTAATTTGCAAAAGAAATCTTGAACATTCTTGAGATGATTGCATAATATTAATTGTTTTTTATGTCGCAAATATACAAAGTTTTTTATAATAAGCGTTGCCTTATTTTGGTTGATGACATCAATCTTATTAAGTTGCGTTCGGGTGATAAGTATTACGAATATAGTAATCCCACCGATTTAATTATGGCTGTTCATGTTTTTGAAAGCGATAATAATACAAACGATTATTTTGTTTTTGTTAAAGATAAAATTGAAGAAGCTTTAAAAATTGTAAAATCAATTTATAAAAATATTGATGCTGCTGGTGGTATTATTCGTAATGAAAATAATAAATTATTATTTATTTATCGATTTAATAAATGGGATTTGCCAAAAGGACATGTTGAAGAAGGAGAAAAATATAGCGAAACAGCTGTTAGAGAAGTAATTGAAGAAACAGGTGTTAAAAATATTGTTCTAAAAGAATCACTTGGTAGTACATATCATGTATATTCTATCGACAACCAAATGTGTATTAAAGAAACTCATTGGTATGAAATGGAATGTTACGATTCTGAGAATTTAAAACCTCAAGTTTCTGAAGCAATAGTTGATGCAAGATGGATAGATATTAATGATATAAACATTATTCTAAATAATACATATCCTTCAATCAGAGATTTAGTTAAAAATTACTTGAATATTAAATAAAGGGAATAGCGAAGTTCTAAGCAAAACCGATGTAAGGAAGATGAAAGTCAGAAGCACTAGGTGATGTGATGATGTGATAATTTGCTAATGTGATGATGTGCTAATGCGATAATGCGATAATGAAAAATCTTTGCGAATACTTTGTGTTTGCTTTGCTATCTCTGCGGTAAATAACATGAAGAAAAATGCTAAACGCTATTGAAAACTGATTACTCTTTACCGATTACAGATTACTGGTTACCCAAAAAACAGCTATACAAAAAACGCAATTATGGCTTTTGAATTAATATTACAAACTACTTTCTTCAAAATATTTCCAAAGATTATCTTTAGGTACAGGAGCTACAATTTTTATTAATTCGTTTGAAACCGGGTGTTCAAATTCCAAAATTCGAGCATGAAGCGAAATTGAAGCATCGGGATTTGAACGAGCAGCACCATATTTTAAATCACCTTTAATAACACAACCTATTGCCGAAAGCTGAACTCTAATTTGATGGTGCCGTCCGGTATGAAGTTCAACTTCCAATAAATGATACTTATCCGATGAGGCAATATGTTTATAAGTAAGTTCGGCTCTTGATGAACCTTTTTGCTCGGAACTTGTAACATAAGATTTGTTTTTTTGCTCATTTTTTTTTAAATAATTTACCAAAGTAGCTTCCGGTTTTTCGGGAGCTTGCAGTACAATTGCCCAATATATTTTCCTGATTTTTCGTTGTTCCACTAAAGCATTCATTCGAGCTAATGCTTTTGATGTTTTTGCAAAAATAATTGCACCGCTAACCGGTCGGTCTAAACGATGGATTACACCTACAAAAACTTTTCCGGGTTTATTATACTTTTCTTTTAAATATTCAGCAACAATTTCACTTAAAGGTATATCGCCAGTTTTGTCGCCTTGAACTATTTCACCCGATTGCTTATTTATTATTATTATATGATTGTCTTCGTACAATACTTCTACAGATTGTTTCATTTTTTAGCTTATGTAGATTATTTATTATAATTAGTTTTTATATATCTTTAAAACAATTTATTTGTTGAATCCAACTAATAAATGCAATTTTTTTATTTATGCAAATGTAATTAAAAAATACTATTAGATTAGGTTAATTCAATTAACTAAAGCAATTTTTAGAAGTCCCGCATAATAACATAACTTTTTTAAATATGATTTTTCAATACTGTTTTTGCTTATTTTTAGTAACTTTGCTATTATTTTGTCAAAAAATTAAAAATCATGAAAAAAATATTTTTTATAACAATGATATTGTTATTTATAATATCAATTTCTGCTAAAGCACAAATAAAACAAGGCAATATTATGG
>CAZRCF010000477.1:0-2080 GCA_964598505.1 uncultured Lentimicrobiaceae bacterium
ATGGCGGATTAAATATTACTACTATGCAATATTGGCGTACAGGAAATATGAAAAATGGTAGATATCCTGATAACTCTTATGGCGATTCGGAAAAGAAATCTTTTTTTAATTATGCAATAAAGGGAGGAACTACCTACAAAATAAATGGAC
The DNA here is from genome assembly GCA_964598505.1 of uncultured Lentimicrobiaceae bacterium. Lineage (GTDB taxonomy): Bacteria > Bacteroidota > Bacteroidia > Bacteroidales > WCHB1-69 > CAZRCF01. The sequence goes on from CAZRCF010000477.1 coordinate 151, forward strand.
GTAATTTTATTGTTGGAAATGCAATGTATATGACTGCAGCACCATCATTTAAAAACGCCTATATTTCACCTCGTACACGCAATACATTAATACCAGATATTACGGATAGAAAAATATTAAGTGGCGATATTAGCTACGTTATTCGCCAACCAAGAATTAAAGGTCGTTTAACTTTGTATAGAACCACTATCACAGACGATACTGAAATAAATAGTTTTTATGATGATTATTATAAAACTTTTATCAATACCGTTATGATTGGATTAAATAAAATTCATCAAGGTATGGAATTAGGTGTTGAGGTAAAAGTTACAACAAGTTTGTCATTTTCTGCGGTATTATCAAAAGGTGATTTCCGATATACATCACGCCCTAAAGCATTTACTTCTGCTGATAGCAAAATATTCCCCGATTACACAGATACAATATACTGTAAAAATTTCTATATTAACGGAACGCCACAAACAGCTGGTTCATTTGGTATAAAATATCAAGGACCAAAATCACTTTGGGTTAACATTAATGCAAACTACTTTGATGATATTTGGGTAGATTTTAATCTTGACAGAAGAACAATTAGTGCAGTTGCTCCTTTATATAATGATATTGCTAAAGCTAAATTACTTACCGAACAAACTAAAGTTGCAGGTCAATTTACTCTTGATTTATCAGTAAGTAAATCGTGGAGAATTAAAAATTATAATCTATCGCTTAATTTTAATATTAATAATTTATTAGATAATCAAAAATTAGTTACATCGGCTTATGAGCAATTGCGTTTTGATTATGCAAATTATGATGTAAATAAATTTCCACCAAAATACTACTATGGTTTTGGTAGAACATATTATATATCGTTAGGTGTTCGTTTTTAATTTTTAACTAGAAAAGAAAGAACTATGAAATCAATTAAAAAAATATATAAACTATTTACACTCCTTGTATTTGGAGTAATAGTAATAAGCTCAAGTTGTAAAAAAGAGGATTTAGATATGCCTCCATTTATTGAACCAATATATACTTTAAGTGCCGGAGATACTCTTATAACTATTGCCGAATTAAAAGCAATGCATACTGGAGGTACTCTTGATAGTATTAAAAATAATTATTTTATTAAAGGGGTAATTACTGGAAATGACGAATTTGGAAACATCTATAAATCATTGTATATTCAAGATTTAACAGGAGGTATTATCCTTACATTAAATGCAAAAGATTTGTACACAAAATACAAACAAGGTCAAACCATTTATGTTAAATGTAAAAATTTAGTTTATGGTTATTATGGTGGCACACCTCAGCTTGGAGGCGTTTACGGAGGATCAATTGGGCAGCTTGCCGAAGCAGCAATACCTAATCATTTATTTAAAACTGGTTATCCTGTTGGAGTTCCTGCTCCAGTAGCCGTTAATGTTGCTGCCGATTTAACCTTAGTTAAAGTATCGACACTAATACGAATTGATTCTGCTACATTTGCCGATGCTGGTCAACCTTATGTTACCGGTAATGCAACTACTAATAGAACAGTTGTTATGAATGATGGAACTTCAATTATCATTAGAACTAGTGCTTATGCTACTTTTAAAGATGTTATACTACCTTCAGGCAAAGGAACTATTATTGCTATTTTAGGCAACTATAATGGAACATACCAACTATTATTACGAAATACTAATGATGTATTTGGTTTTAGTTCAAAATAATCAATTAACTAAATATTAAAATTATAATATATATGAAAACAATAAAATTTAATAAACTAATAATGTTTTTTTTAGTTGGTATTGCTATGGTTTTTAATGGTTGCGTAAAAGATGAGTTTGAAGAACCAGATTTTATTACACCAACATTTTCATTATCAGCGGGAGATACACTATTAACAATAGCACAATTAAAAGCTCGCCATACAGCAGGAGTTTTAGATAGCATT
>CAZRCF010000478.1:0-2075 GCA_964598505.1 uncultured Lentimicrobiaceae bacterium
AGGAGCACACACTACATCCGACGACCCTACTAAATACCGCACCAAGGAAGAAGAAGAAAAATGGGATTGCACAGACCCATTGAAACGTTTAAAATCGTATTTAATCAACAAAAAAATATGGTCGGAAAAAGAAGAAGAACAAGTAATATCTGAATTCAAACAAGAAGTTGAAAGGCAATTTGTTGAAGCAGAAAACTATCCGGCTTATAAATTAGAGGATGTTTTTAAATATATGTATGATGAAATGCCAGATGATTTGAAAAAACAGCAAAACGAACACGAGAATTTTTTGAAATGGAAGGAGGCACGCAAATGAAAGTTATGAATATGGTAAATGCTATAAATGACGCATTAGATATTAAATTAGCCGAAGACAGAAATATAATTATTTATGGCGAAGATGTAGGCGTAGAAGGTGGCGTTTTTAGAGTTACCGAAGGCTTACAACAAAAATATGGTGCTGAAAGAGTCTTTGACTCCCCTTTGGCAGAATCGGCTATTGTTGGCACAGCCGTAGGTATGGCAGCAGCAGGACTTAGACCTGTAGTAGAAATGCAATTCTCTGGATTTGCATATCCTGCTTTAAATCAAATGATTTCACATGTTTCGCGGCTTCATAACAGAAGCAGAGGACGATACAATATGGCAATGGTTATAAGAATGCCTTATGGAGGAGGAATTAACGCATTAGAACATCATTCCGAAAGTATGGAAGCATTTTATGGACATATTCCCGGACTAAAAGTAGTAATTCCTTCTACTCCACACGATGCAAAAGGTTTGTTGATTTCAGCTATTGAAAGTAATGACCCTATTATTTTTATGGAACCAAAACGAATTTACAGAGCTATAAAACAAGAAGTTGCCGAAGAAAAATATACAGTTCCAATAGGCAAAGCAAAAGTTATTAGTGCAGGAACCGATGTAACAGTAATAGCTTATGGTGCAATGGTTCGCGAAGTGCAAAAAGCAATGGTAATGGCAAAAGAAGCAGGCATTTCTGTTGAATTGATTGATTTACGAACTATTTATCCAATAGATAAAGAAACCATTGCAGCATCGGTTAAAAAAACTGGTAGAGTTATCACTGTTGCCGAAGGTCCTACAAGCTTTGGCGTAGGTGCCGAAATTGCTGCTATTATTAGCGAAGAAGCCTTTTTGCATTTAGAAGCTCCTCCTAAAAGAATTACAGGTTTCGATACCATTGTGCCACTTCCAAGAGGTGAACATTTTTATTTAATATCACCCGAAAAAATATTTTACGAAATTGAAAGAACTGTTAAATACTAATTTGTTATGAGATATATATTTAATTTTCCAGATATTGGCGAAGGTCTTGACGAAGGAACCATTGTAGAATGGTATGTTACGAAAGGACAGCAGGTAAATGCTGGAGATTCATTGGTAAAAATGGAAACAGATAAGGTAGTAGCCGACATTCCATCGCCAAAAACAGGAACTATAGCTGCTATTTATGGCAAAGTGGGAGAAACTATTCATGTTGGCAATGCTTTGGTTGAAATAGACATTGAAGGCGTTTCGGGAGCTGAAGCCATTGAAGAAGCAAAAATTACTGAAGCTGTTAAAGAAGAAGATGCTGGAGTAGTTGGAACGCTTGAAATTGCTGGCAGTAATGCTTATTTACCCGCAAGCGAAGAAGGAACATCTACAAATCAAATAGATTTAAAACCAGCTAAGAAAGTTCTTGCAACACCTGTTGCTCGTGCTATTGCAAAAGAATTGGGCGTAAACATTGATAACGTTACTGGAACTGGTCCTGCCGGAAGAGTTATGAAAGAAGACATTCATGCTCACTTACAAAAAAACAATTTGCATTCTGCAAAATCTACTGCTGTTGTATTAGAAGAAGAACTAGTTGAAATAAAACCTCTTTCTCAGCTAAGAAAGGCAATTGCCCGCAATATGACACAATCGAAACACAATGCTGCTCACATGACAGTATTTGATGAGGTTGAAGTGAGCGAGTTGCAAAGAATTCGTGAGAAATACAAAGAAAAATTTCTTGAAAAAAAGGTTAAACTTAGCTATTTACCATTTGTGCTTAAAGCTACTGC
>CAZRCF010000479.1:0-703 GCA_964598505.1 uncultured Lentimicrobiaceae bacterium
CGTTGAAGCCAATTTGAAAATCTTCGCCAACATATTCACAATCGAGAGTTTCGTTGCCCTGTTCCCCGATTTCTTCGTTTTCGCCTACAATAGAAATTTGGTTTTCTATTAAAAGTAGTTTTAAGGTCACTATTAAATTCACGATTGAAATAGTTTTTTTGTGAAACACGTCCATCATCATCAGAGAAATCATTTCTTGTATAATCGGTAATAGCACGCCACTCTTTTAATTGTGCATTTGCTACATCAGAACCAACAATCCATGAAGCGTTAATCCAATCATTAACTTTATAATCTAAATTTACATTTCCAAATATACGGTCTTCATTAAATTTATTTCCATGTTCGGTTAATACATAATATGGATTTGCAGCATAACCATTATAATAATTATCTAAATTATTCCATTGGCTATTATAATCTTCTTGGTCAACAATACTTATATCCCTTGGAGTTTGAATAATATTGTTATAAACACTTTGTTCTTGTCCTGTAGGTACAAATTTATTGTTTTTTTTAATATAGCTAATAGAAGCTGAACTAGTAAAATTATTATCTAACTTTGTTGCTCCCCTTAAAGATATAGTATTTCTTTTATAACTATCAGCATCAGTAGGAAAAATACCATCAGAATTTAAGTTGGCATAAGAAAAGTAATAACTTGATTTTTCATTTGAATTTGAAATAGAGATTGAATTATCAA
>CAZRCF010000479.1:713-2069 GCA_964598505.1 uncultured Lentimicrobiaceae bacterium
TTTTAATTTGTTGTTGATTGTTTACTGTATGTCCCCATACTCTATCAACACCATCAAATTTTGGTCCCCAACTGGTGTTTTCTATTATATCAGGTACTCCATTAAATCCTTGACCAAATTCATTTTGAAAAGTAGGTAATCGTAGTGGTGTTTCGGCAAAAAATGTAGAAGTGAAATTTATTTCAGCTCCTTTAACCTTAACAGTTTTTACTACATCCTTACCTTTTTTAGTAGTAATTTGAATTACGCCTTGAGCAGCTCTTGATCCATAAAGAGCGGTAGCTATTGATCCTTTTAGAAAGGTAATACTTTCAATATCTTCAGGATTAATATCATTTCCTCTGTTACCAAAATCGGTACCTCCATTTAAGCTTCCACTTCCAATTACAGCATTATTAACAGGAACTCCATCAATAACATACAATGCTTGATTGTTTCCAGTTAATGAAGTAAATCCTCTAGAAATTACTTTTGTAGAAGCACCTGGGTTAGTTGAAGATGTAGTTATACTTACACCTGCAACTTTCCCTTGCAAAGCATTTATTGCACTGTTGTTGCGTGATTTTGTAATTTCATCAGTATTTACCTGTGTGGCTGAATAACCAAGTGATCTTTCTTGCTTTTTAACGCCTATAGCAGTAACAACAACACCCTCAAGGTTCAGCACATCTGAAATCATTACAACATCAATAATGTTTTTACTTTCAAGTTTTACTTCTTGCGTCTTCATTCCTAAAAATGAAAAAACAAGTAACTCTGTTTTTTCAGGAACTGTAAAGCGATACTTCCCATCAATATCAGTAGTAGTACCATTTAAAGTTCCTTTTACTACAATTTGGACACCAGGAATTCCTAATCCGTCGTCGGCACCAGTAACCTTTCCAGTAATTACTTTTTGTGCCTGAATCAATTGCATCCCCATCAGTAAGATAGCAATAATTAAAAATGAAATTTTTCTCATAGAAAATTTAATTTAATTAATAAATAATTTAATTTCTAAAGTTTTACATTACAATATTAATAATATTTTTTTTAATAAATACAAATATTTGTAAATATATATTTATAATTTTTCAATTTATTTACATTATATTTTATAGTTTGCTGTTTGTCAGGAATATAAAAATTAAAAAAAGTAAAAATAAATTAATATATGAAACTACATTGTAAAAGGAGGTTAGTCAACATTTATCTTTTATTGACTTTTCTATTTTTGAATTTTATGTTGAAGATTGCTTTTTATCATCCTTAAATTATAAACCATCAACATTAAAAACAAAGGAATAAAAGCAATATCAAAACCTTGAACTCCTGTAAACCAAACTATTATCATTGCAAATTGGCAAAGTAGGAGAG
>CAZRCF010000480.1:0-2061 GCA_964598505.1 uncultured Lentimicrobiaceae bacterium
GTTTTAACTCTTAGCGACGAAGAATATATTAATAATAATTTTGTTATACTTTGTTCAGAAAAAGGAGTTATTAAAAAAACATCACTTAAAGCTTATTCGCGACCTCGAGTTAATGGAATTAATGCAATTACTATAAGAGAAGACGACCATTTACTTGAAGCTAAGCTAACAAATGGTGAAAATATAGTTATGATGGCTTTAGAGTCGGGTAGGGCTATACGTTTTAAAGAAAGTTTAGTTCGCCCAATGGGACGAAATGCCTCAGGAGTAAGAGGAGTTCGTCTTGCAAATGAAAAAGACAAAGTAATTGGTATGATTTGTGTTGAAAACTTCGACAATAACGTTCTTGTAGTATCAGAAAATGGTTACGGAAAACGCTCATCTATTGAAGATTATCGTGAAACAAATAGAGGTGGAAAAGGTGTTAAAACAATTAATATTACTGATAAAACAGGAAAGCTAATTGCTATTAAAAATGTAACCGACAACGACGATTTAATGATAATTACAACATCAGGAATAACAATTAGATTACGTGTTTCGGATTTAAGAGTTATGGGACGGGCTACACAAGGAGTAAAACTAATAAACCTAAAAGGAAATGCAAATATAGCAGCTGTAACCAAAGTTGAAACCGATGAAGAGGAAGAAGTTGAATACGCTGAAGTTGTAAACGAACCTTTAGAAATTGATCCGAACTTTGTAGATTCTGATGACGAAATTGATGAAGTTGAAGAAACTGAAGAATCAAATGATAATGAAAACATAGACGAAAAAGAAGAAGAAAATACAGATAATTAAAAATAATATTTATTATATTCAATAATTTAAAATTAAAAGCAATGAAAAAATTATTATTGGTGCTAACTTTAGCTTTAACAGTAAATTTAGTAAAAGCACAAAACTCAAATGTTAATAATGCATTTAGATATCTTCAAAAAGGTGATTTTGAAGAAGCAAAAACAGCAATTGACTTAGCTAGCGAACACCCCGACACAAAAGATCTTGCAAAAGTGTGGTTTTACAGAGGAAACATTTATCTTGAAATAGCTCGCTCAAAAGACCCTCAAATAAATGCACTTGATACTGACGCATTAAATAAAGCTTATCAATTTTATATTAAAGCATTAGAAATTGATAAAGAGATTAGTAATGAAAATTTATATGTATTGAAATCCCCAGCAGAAGGTATAAGTTTTTGTGCAAATATTTATTATAACAACGGTATTGTTATATACCAAAAAGGCGATTATGAGACAGCATATCAACTATTTGAAAAGACTAATTCAATTAAACCAGATGCAAACTCAATATTTATGGCTGGATTAAGTGCATATTATTGTAAACCTCCAAAATTAAAAGAAGCAAAAAAAAGTTTTAATGACTTAGTAAAAAAATCATACCAAAGTGAAAGTATTTACGAATACTTAGCTTTAATCTATAAAGACGAAAAAGATACAAACAAGGCTATAAATATTGTAAATGTAGGAGAAAAAGCATTTCCTGATAGTACAAAAACTATGATTAATAAATTCAATATATATATTTGGGCTGGAAAAACAACTGAAGCTTTTGCTATTCTTGCAAAAATTAAAGACAAAGATCCAAAAAATCCAATTATTCATTATAATATTGGTACAGCTATGGGCGATAATGGTAATTTTATTGAAGCCGAAAAAGCATATCTAACTGCAATTGAACTTAAACCAGATTATATTGATGCTTATTATAATCTTGGAGCTTTGTATTTTAATAAATTTGTTGATATTAAAAAAGATGCGGAAAAAATAAAACCCGAAAAACAAGAAGATTTTGACAAAATGGATAAATTAGATAAAGAAGCTAAGGTTTTTCTTACAAAATCTCGTCCGTATGTAGAAAAATGCTATGAAATGAATAATAAAGACAAAAATACTCTTTTAATGCTAAAACAAATTTATAGTAACTTAGGTGATAATCCTAAAGCAAAAGAGATAAGTGATATTTTAAAAACTTTAGAAACAGAAAAAAAATAATATTTTTATATTATATTTGTAGTCCCGATTGATTAATCGGGACTTT
>CAZRCF010000481.1:0-2046 GCA_964598505.1 uncultured Lentimicrobiaceae bacterium
AGTTTTTCACCTCTTCATAATCAACATCGGTAACATTATCCGATTGATTGTTTTCTGTATTTGGTTGTTGTTCAGCACCTTGTTGAGGTTGTCCAGCTTCTTGCGAAGCTTTATACATCTCTTCAGATGCTGCATTCCAAGCGGTGTTTAATTCGGCTGTGGCAGTTTCAATAGCAGCAAAATCTTTATTTTGATGAGCCTCTTTTAATTTTGCAAGAGCTGTTTCAATAGGTTCTTTTTTATCGGCTGGTACTTTGTCGCCAAACTCTTTAAGCTGTTTTTCGGTAGTAAAAACAAGGGTATCGGCAGCATTTAGTTTATCAACTTCTTCTTTAATTTTTTTATCTTCATCGGCATTAGCTTCAGCTTCGGCTTTCATTTTTTTAATATCTTCATCTGATAAACCGGAAGAAGCTTCGATACGAATACGTTGCTCTTTACCGGTTGCTTTATCTTTAGCCATTACGTGCAAAATTCCGTTGGCATCAATATCAAAAGTAACTTCAATTTGAGGAACTCCACGTGGAGCAGATGGAATACCATCTAAATGGAAACGACCAATACTTTTATTATTTGCAGCCATTGGGCGTTCGCCTTGTAAAACATGAATTTCAACACTTGTTTGATTATCGGCAGCAGTACTAAATACTTCCGATTTTTTCGTTGGAATTGTAGTGTTCGATTCAATTAATTTTGTCATTACGCCACCAAAAGTTTCAATTCCTAACGATAAAGGAGTTACATCAAGTAAAAGCACATCTTTAACTTCACCCGATAAAACACCGCCTTGAATAGCAGCACCTACGGCAACTACCTCATCAGGATTAACACCTTTTGAAGGAGTTCTACCAAAGAAATCTTCAACTACTTTTTGAATTGCCGGAATACGTGTTGAACCACCAACAAGAATTACTTCATTAATGTCAGATGTTTTTAAACCTGCATCAGATAAGGCTTTACGACAAGGTTCAATTGTTCGTTTTACCAAATCGTCAACTAATTGTTCAAATTTTGCTAAAGTTAATGTTTTAACTAAATGCTTAGGCATTCCATCAACTGGCATAATATAAGGCAAATTTATTTCGGTTGAATTTGAGCTTGAAAGTTCAATTTTAGCTTTTTCGGCAGCTTCTTTTAAGCGTTGTAAAGCCATTGGATCTTTTCTTAAATCTAATCCTTCATCTTTTTTAAATTCGTCTGCTAACCAATCAATAATTTTATGGTCGAAGTCATCACCACCTAAATGGGTATCACCATTAGTAGATTTAACTTCAAAAACGCCATCGCCTAATTCGAGTACAGAAATATCAAAAGTGCCACCACCAAGATCGAAAACAGCAACTTTTGCATCGTGCATTTTTTTATCTAATCCATAGGCTAAAGCAGCAGCTGTAGGCTCGTTTATAATACGTTTTACTGTTAATCCAGCAATTTCACCGGCTTCTTTTGTAGCTTGACGTTGCGAATCGCTAAAATATGCAGGAACAGTAATAACAGCTTCGGTTACATCAGTTCCTAAATAATCTTCGGCAGTTTTCTTCATTTTTTGAAGAATCATTGCTGAAATTTCTTGTGGAGTATATAAACGATCATCAATTTTTACGCGAGGTGTATTGTTGTCGCCTTTTACCACATCGTAAGGAACGCGAGCAATTTCCATTGCAGTGCGATCGAATGTTTCGCCCATAAATCGTTTTATCGAAAATATAGTCTTTTTTGGATTTGTAATTGCTTGACGTTTAGCTGGATCTCCAACTTTGCGTTCTCCATTATCAATAAATGCAACTATTGATGGTGTTGTTCTGTGTCCTTCGCTATTTGGTATTACAACAGGTTCGTTGCCCTCCATAACAGATACGCATGAATTTGTTGTTCCTAAGTCGATTCCAATAATTTTTCCCATTTTGTTTATATTTTATTTTTTAAAATTTTTCATTGTTTGCTTTTTCTTTTGGCAATCATTATGCCAGATGAAAAACAACAATATCTTGTCAGGTTTTCTGTACAACTTTGTCATAAAAATAAAAATATATGACAAAAAGGCAG
>CAZRCF010000482.1:0-2045 GCA_964598505.1 uncultured Lentimicrobiaceae bacterium
TAGTAGGAGCAGTGGCAGTAAAACTAAATGTTACAGTTGCATTTGGTAATACTTGACTAACAGGAAGTTCAACACGTAATCGTCCCCATGTTTCATTATCCTGAGGGTTTTGCGTTCCTAACCGGTAAGGAGTATTTCCTCCAGTTGTCCATGTTGTTGTGCCAGTGTTTTTAAAAGTGATACTTGCTGTAAACACTTGACCGGGTGTAACCTGAATAGGTGCTGTAATTGAAATAAACTGAGAACTGTTTTGAGCGTTAGCCAATTTTATACTGAAAATAAGCACTGTTAAAATAATAAAACACTTTTTTAGCAGATTTAAAATTGTTTTTGTTTTGTTTTTCATAGTTTTTGAGTTTTAAGTTAATATTCTTATTTTGATTTTTCGGTTTTCGGTTTTTATGATTTATTAGTAAAGATAATACAGAAATTGAAGATTTGTATTATTTATTAAAAATAAAAGAGGCTGCTTTAATTAAAAAACAGCCTCTTTTATATCAATAATATATTACAATTAATTGATTACAAATTTTTTACAATACGAATTAGTTTGATTGTCAATTTTTAAAAAGTAAATTCCCTTTTTAAATTCCGAAACATTAATTTCTATATTACTGGTATTTGAGTATTCTTTGTCATAAACAATTTTGCCTGTAATATCAAATATTTTTAATGCTTGCGTCCCTTCAATAATTGGTAATAAAATATTCATAAAATCTGTTGCCGGATTTGGCATAATTATTAAATCGGCATATTCTTTAAAATCGGTTTCGTTTTGTGAGTTATTGGCAATTATTGATTTTGTTCTGTTTTGAGCAGAAACTGTAATAACTCTGTTTGGTGGGATAGCACCAAACCATTCTACCAATTCTTTAACCATTTTCCACTGAAAATTATATTGACCAGGTGTTGATGGTGCTGTGGCAGTAAAGTTAAATGTTACATTTGTATTAGGCAATACTTGACTAACAGGTAATTCAACGCGTAATCGTCCCCAAGTTTCATTATCTTGTACATTTTGCGATCCTAAGCGATAAGGATTAACACCTCCAGTGTACCAAGTGTTTGTTCCAATATTTTTAAATGTAACACTTGCTGTAAAAATTTGTCCCGGATTTACAGTTGAAGGAACACTTTGAGAAACAAACTGCGAGTTATTAGGAGCCATTGTTTGAGATGGTGCTTCAACAACTATGGCTACATTTGGTGTGCTTACTCCAAACCATTCTACTAATTCTTGTACCATTTTCCATTGAAAATTATATATTCCAGGTGTAGATGGTGCAGTAGCTGTAAATATGAAAAATACTTCTCCATTTTGTAATATTGGGCTCCAAGGTAGTTCAACACGAACTCTTCCCCATATATTATTGCCTATCGGGTTATCTGTTCCTAATCTATGTGGATTAACGCCACCTGTAAGCCATGTTTTGGTACCTATATTTTTAAATGTAATCCTTGCGGTAAAAGATTGACCAGCGGTAACTGTCGATGGAACATCTTGATAAGCAAACTGTGAACCATTAAATGGAGCTAGTACAGTTATAACTTTATTTGGAGTATTCTCACCAAACCATCCATTATCGTAACGAAAAATCATTCTCCATTGAAAGTTATATTGACCTGGCGTATTTGGAACTGTAACATTAAAAGTAAAAGTTACTAGATCTAAAGGTAACACTTGATTAACTGGTAAAGCAACACGGTTTAAGCCCCAAGTTGTATTTTGTGATCCTAATTTAAAAGGATAAACTGGTCCATTTGTCCATGTTTCTGTTCCTGTATTTTTAAAAGTTATACTTACTTGAAATGTTTGCCCTCCATATAGTATGCTTGGAATATTGCTCATAGAAATAAATTGAGAATTTCTATTATAATATTGAGCGTTTGCTAATTTTCCACTGAGAATAAGCACTGCTAAAATAATAAAACACCTTTTTAACAGATTTAAAATTATTGTTTTTCTGTTTTTCATAATTTTTGAGTTTTTAATTTACCTACTCTTTTTAATGGGTTTTCGGTTTCCGCCATTTTAAAATTTATTA
>CAZRCF010000483.1:0-2043 GCA_964598505.1 uncultured Lentimicrobiaceae bacterium
AAGTGCGAATCAATAAATAAAACTACTTCCACCAAAGAATTCACGCAGGATTGATGTTGGAGGAATATCTTTTTCGGGAATATTTTTAAAATATGAAAGGAATTTTAGTAGCCGCACGGCTTCGGCATATTCTGGTCTGTTTTCGGGAACTTCACGCAAAAGTGGGTCGGCGTAATATTTTAATATTCCAAGTTCGCATAATAGTGCCGAATTAAACATAATATCGGCTTTTTCCTGATATGGGAAAATCCATTCTTCTTCGCCTTTGCGTACACTTTGCCAACGGCTTAATGTATCAAGAGCACTATATCCTCTGTAGCGATAATCGCGAACAATTCTACGTATAAGCCTGTTATCGGTTGTTGGTATTGGGTTTTGATTATCAATTGATATTTGTGTTAATGCTGATACAAAAACTCGATATTTATATTTATCGTCAATCATTTCGGTTAATAAGGGATTTAAGCCATGAATGCCCTCTAATATTAATATTGAATTGTCTTTTAGGCAAAGTTTATTACCATTAAATATTTTTTTTCCTTGTGCAAAATCAAATGTTGGAATTTCAACTACATTGCCTTTTAATAAATTAGTTAATTGGCTATTAAACAAGTTAATATCAATAGCATTTATACATTCAAAATCATAATTACCCTTGCTGTCTTTTGGAGTTTGTTCGCGTTCAACAAAATAGTTGTCAATTGAAACTTGAACCGGTTTAAATCCGAGCACTTCTAACTGAACTGAAAGTCGTTTGCAAAATGTTGTTTTACCCGATGATGATGGACCGCTAATTAATACCATTTTTACTTCGCCATGTTTATTAATTTCATCGGCAATGGCAGCTACTTTTTTTTCGTGTAATGCTTCTGAAATTTTTATTAAATCGGAGGCACGGTTTTGCTCTACTGCTAAATTTAGCTCGCCTACATGTGGAACGCCTAATATATTTGTCCATTTTTTATGTTCCTGAAAAATGCTGAAAAGTTTAATTTGTGGATTTAATCGAGCAGTATGATTTGGATTCTTTTTTGAAGGTGGCTGCAGCAACATTCCTTGATGATATTTTTCTAAATTAAATACTTTTATATAACCACTTGATGGAACAAGATAACCATAAAAATAATTTATACTGCCATTAAGCCGATAAACCGAAGTATAAAGCAAGTTTCGATTGCGAAAAAGTAAAGTTTTGTCTTGAAAACCATGTTCTTCGTAAAATTTAAGTGCCTCTTCAGTTGGCAGTTGTTCGCGTAAAAAAGGAATATCAGAATTTACAATTTCAGTCATTCGGTTTTTTATTTTTTCAATAATTTCTTCGGTAAGTTCAGTGCCTAAGTTATTGATTTCGCAATACTTACCGCCCGAAATTGAGTGTTGAACCATTAACTCTGCTTTTGGATACAAGTCTCGTACAGCATGATATAGAACAAAACTTAGCGAACGCAAATACATTTGATAACCCGAATTATGAGTAAAATCGATAAACTCAACTTGCTTTGGTTTAAATACTTGATATGTAATTTCTTTTACTTTATTGTTTACCAAAGCACCTAAAATTGGATATTCGCATTTAATATCCATTTCGCGAGCAATATTCTTTAAAGAAGTTCCAAGAGGGAAATCCTTTTTTTTAGAATTATTTATACAAGTGATTTCAATCATTTTAATGAATTGTTTACTGATTACAAAAAATTATTTTCTAACAAAATGAGGCATTTCAATTGAAATTTCTAACGAAAACTCAACAAGTCCCATAAATTCGTTATTTTCGTACCAAGGGCATTGATATATAAGTTTTTTTATTCCATTTTTCTCAATAGTGTAAGCATTAATTTTTGGTTCTTTTAGCATATCAATAAGTTTTGTGCGAGCAGGTTCGGGATGACAATTGAGCAAACTTTCACCAATAAGTTGCGAAGCTCCCCATTTTTCAAATGTTTTTTGCGATTTATTGTTCATCTCTAAAATTTTCCCTTCTCTATCGCAAACTGTTATTGCAAGCGGAAGTTCTGCAAACCAATTATTTGTATTTTTCATTTT
>CAZRCF010000484.1:0-2041 GCA_964598505.1 uncultured Lentimicrobiaceae bacterium
TATGATAATAAAGTTTAGCTTTTTTGGTGAAGTCTTGATTTTTTGGTTACTTTTTACTCGTTGTCGTATTTTTTTTATTATAATGTACTCGTTATTCGCTCCGCTCAAGTGTATCAAGACAAAAAGTAAAGGAATAAGTATTTATTGGATTATTATATAATTCATTTTGGTATTACTCGTTTAAGTGTTTATAATTAAATTGTACTCGTTCTGCTTCGCAAGTCCCTTTGGTTAGGTGTTTCAAGACAAAAGTAAAGGGAAATATATTTATTGGATTATCACATAATTCTTGATTTATGGATAACTTTATAAATATGATATATATCTTAAATCAAACCTATAAATTTAAATTCCACAATTAATTTAAAAAAACCACTAATCTTTAATACAACGAGCACTTATTCCTAATTTTTTTCCAACACTACTACGCACAATAGTTGAATAATAATAATAATTTGCCGATCTTGCCCAAGCATTTCCGGCATCAATTGATGCTGTAGTCCAATAGTTACTATTAGTTTGGAAATCGCCAAAGGCACCATCAAAATTACGAGCACCTGCAGGAAGTGCAGTAAATCCACTTTCGTTAGTAGCTGAAACATTTGGACTATTCCAGTGTGTAGTGCCTGTTTCTTTAATTTTCCCACCTGCATTACTTCCTAAATAACTAACAAGCGTTGTCCACTCTGCATCACTTGAAGCATGCCAACCATTTGGACAGATATTGCTTGTATCATTTAATGTGTACCAATTGTATATTTTTCCATAAACTTTTCCAATGTTGGTATCATTGTTATAATTACAACATGCACCAGTAGTAAGAGTTGACCATGTAGTATTACTAATAACTAATGGGATTTCAACACCATTACGATAATGAACACTTTTTAAGTTTTCTGCCATCCAAGTTTGAGTGCCAATTTGAACAATTGTGTAATTATTATTATCATAATCGGTACATGCAGCAAAAGTAAATGTTATTGTTTTACTTGCTGTTGGCACATCAGTATTAATTGTGCTATAAATACCTTTATATCCTTTAAATAGCAAACGATTACCAACAGTATATGCCATATCTGTTAATGCTTTTGAGCTTTTGCATTTTTTTAATGCAACTTCTTGTTTTTCTGTTCCAATAAATTCAATTTTTGCTTCGCTTTGTGTTGTGTTTAAACTTATAATTTTGGTATTATAAGAATAATTTTCACCATTAATATTGATAAAATAAACACCTTGTTTTAAATCTGTAAGTATGTGTTTTTGAATTCCTTGTGAGTAATAATTATTATTTATTAATATTTTTTTTCCAGATATATCATAAATTGTTAATTGAGCATTACCCGGTTGTTTTGCATAAAACGATATTTCTGTTTGTCCTTGCATAGGATTAGGATAAACTTTTAAGAGTTCATCATTAGTACTAATTTCGTTAATACCAGCAGAAACTATTAAATGCAAAGTATCAGTTCCAAGTATAGTTACTGAAGTTCCTTTTGAAAGATTTTCAACTCTAATACTATCTACAGTACTAGCAGCACCTGTTCCTGTAAAGCTAATATTATAACTTTGCGAATAAATACTTGCTGTCGCAAGTATTATTAATGTTAAGAATGTAATTTTTTTCATGTTTTTTATTTGTTAAATTATTAATATAAAGTATAATCTTCTTATTTGTTATTTAAATTACAATTTAGTCTTTTAAGCATCTAACACTATGCCCTGACTTTTTAAATGCATCTCCTCTACTTATTGCTGCGTTGTTGCATAATATATTTCGCATCCAAGCTCCTATTGAGCTTTCTTCTGTTACAGTCCACCAATAACCGAATCCGCCAATGTAATTAAAAACTCCATTATATCTATACCCACCAGGTAATGCCGTAAAACCACTACTATTAGTAGCGCCAATATTATTAAAAGTCCAATGAGACAATCCGGTTTCTTTTAATTTTCCTCCAGCAATAGTTTCTCCACCTAAATAATTAGTTAGAACAGTCCATTCTGCATCTGTTGGCACATGCCAACCTATTGGGCATAAGCC
>CAZRCF010000485.1:0-2029 GCA_964598505.1 uncultured Lentimicrobiaceae bacterium
ATTATTATTCAAATTTAATCCTTTTTTATAATTTGCAAATGTAGGATGACAAAATAGAGATGCTTCTCTTCGTTCAGCATGACAAAAACGTATAGCATAACAAAAGTCCTACTTCAGCATAACAAAAAGAGAGATTCAGTTAATAAAATAACACAAATAATAATTATCTTTGCAAAAAAATCGCTATGATAAAATCAATGACAGGCTACGGAAAATCAGATTTTTCGTTCAATAATAAAAAGGTTGCAATTGAAATAAAATCGCTAAATAGCAAGCAAACCGATTTTAATATAAAACTACCCGCTTGCTACCGCGAAAAAGAGACCGAAATTCGCTCATTAATTGCTCGAAAATTAGATAGAGGTAAAATTGATTGCTATATTAACTTAGAAATTAACGAATTAACAAAGTCGTACAATTTCAATAAACCGTTATTCGAAAAATATTATTCCGAGTTAAAATCAATTTCCGATGAACTAAAAAACAATGCAAATTCCGATATTTTTTCTATTGTTGCTAAATTACCTGATGTTCTGACAAACGATAAAGAAAATTTAACCAACGATGAATGGCTGATTTTAAGCGAAAATATTGAATCGGCTTTATATAAAGTTGATATTTTCAGAATTGAAGAGGGAACGATATTAGAACAAGATATATTAAACAGAATTAAAATAATTGATAATCTGCTGAAAACAATTGAACCTCACGAGTTTTCGAGAATTACCAAAATACGCGAAAGAATTCAAAAAAATATTGCCGACATTTTATCGGATGTTCAAATCGACAATAATCGTATAGAACAAGAGATGATTTTTTACATCGAAAAACTTGATATTACCGAAGAAAAAGTTCGTCTGAAAAAACATTTAGATTTTTTTATCAATATGTTAGCCGAAAACGATTCGAATGGCAAAAAACTTGGCTTTATAACTCAAGAAATTGGCAGAGAAATTAACACAATTGGTTCAAAAGCAAATCAATTTGAAATTCAGCAAATAGTGGTTCTAATGAAAGACGAATTAGAAAAAATTAAAGAACAATTATCAAATATTTTATAGTTTATGAGCGAATTAATGTTGTATCCATTAAAGTTTAAAACCATTTTTAAAGATAAAATTTGGGGTGGAGATAAAATTAAAACGATATTAAATAAAGATTTTTCGCCATTAAGTAATTGCGGCGAAACATGGGAAATATCAGGAATAGAAAACGAACAATCGGTTGTTGAAAATGGTTTTTTGGCTGGTAATGAGCTTAACGAACTTGTAGAAACATATATGGGCGAACTTGTTGGCGAAAAAGTTTTTGAAATTTTTGGCGACCAATTTCCTCTGCTTATCAAGTTTATTGATGCTAACGATAATCTTTCCGTTCAAGTTCATCCAAACGATGCAATGGCAATTACTAAGCATAAAAGCTACGGAAAAACCGAAATGTGGTACGTTTTGCAAGCCGACGAAAATGCAAAAATTATTACAGGATTCAATCAGGAAATCGATAATGAAAAATATTTAAACCACCTGCAAAATGGCACTTTAAATGAAATATTAAATTTTGAAGATGCAAAAGTGGGTGATGTGTTTTTTATTCCTGCCGGCAGAATACATGCAATTGGCAAAGGTGTTTTGCTTGCCGAAATTCAACAAACAAGCGATATTACTTATCGTGTATTCGACTGGAATAGAATAGATAACAATGGAATACCAAGAGAATTAAATACCGATTTAGCTTTAGATGCTTTAGATTTTAAATTGTATAAAAACTACAAACAAGATGTTGATTACAAATTAAATAACACAATTGAACTTGTAAAATGCAACCATTTTGTAACTAATTTTATTGAATTTGACCAAAAAGTAGAAAAAATTTATGCAAAAATCGACTCTTTTGTTATTTATATGTGTATCGATGGCAGCTTTAATATTAAATATGATGGTGGAATTGTGAAAGTAAAAAAAGGTGAAACCATTCTTATTCCTGCCGTTATAGAAGAAGTTTTGCTAATCCCAAATAAAAAAGCAAAGGT
>CAZRCF010000486.1:0-2027 GCA_964598505.1 uncultured Lentimicrobiaceae bacterium
ATTTTGTTAATGTGTTCTATTACGATTATGATTTGGTCGCAAAAAGTTAGAAAGTAAAATGTAATAGTTTGATATTTTTGGTACACGTTAACCAGTGCATGCTTAACATAAAAAACTATATAAATAAAGAGAAAACCGAAATTGTACTACTCGTTTCGTTTATCTTTATTATTTGGTACTACTCATTACGTGTTTAATTATTTATTTGTATTCGTTCTGCTTCGCAGGTCGTTTTGATTCGCAAGTCATTCATTGATTTGGCAAGGTGTTTCAAGACAAAAAGCAAGGAAACAAATTTTTTATTTTCAACTATTTAATAATAAGCAAAGGTATTAATTGCACATTTACTATTTCACGGGTAAATCCCCAATCTTAATATATAATTCATTTAATTGTTCGTTGCTTACTTCCGATGGTGCATCGCTCATCATATCTCTACCTGAATTATTTTTTGGGAAAGCAATAAAATCACGAATAGAGTCAATTCCTGAAAATACAGCACAAAGACGGTCGAAACCGAATGCAATACCGCCATGAGGAGGTGCTCCATATTCAAAAGCAGTCATCAAGAAACCAAATTGTTGTTGAGCACTTTCGGGCGAAAATCCTAAAATTCCCAACATTCTGTTTTGCATATCTTTATCGTGAATACGAATCGATCCACCACCAATTTCTACTCCATTTATAACCAAATCGTAAGCATTTGCTCTAACTTCAACTAAATTATTATCTAAAAGAGAAATGTCTTCAGGCTTAGGTGCTGTAAAAGGATGATGTTTTGCATAGAAGCGATTTGTATCTTCGTCCCATTCTAAAAGCGGAAAATCAACTACCCAAAGTGGCGAAAATTGTTGTGGATTACGTAGTCCCATACGAGTACCCATTTCTAAACGAAGTTCAGAAAGTGCTTTTTGTGTTTTTTCGGTCTTACCAGGAACAATAAGCATTAAATCTCCTTTTTGAGCATTCATTTTAGTTGCAAAAAGAGCTAAATCAGTTTCTGTAAAAAATTTATCAATTGATGATTTTATAGTTCCATCCTCATTATAACGAATATAAACTAACCCTGATGCACCCACTTGGGGACGTTTTACAAAATCGGTAAGTTCATCTAATTGCTTACGTGTGTATGTTGCACAGCCATTAGCATTAATACCGATAATTAATTCAGCATCATCAAAAACTTTAAAATCTTTTCCTTTTGCTATATCGTTAAGTTCTACAAATTTCATATCAAAACGAGTATCGGGCTTATCGTTTCCATAATATTTCATTGCATCGGCATAGCTAATACGAGGAAATTTATCAAATTCGAGACCTTTAATAGTTTTAAAAAGAGCTTTAGTAAGTCCTTCAAAAGTATTTAATATATCCTCTTGTTCTACAAACGACATTTCGCAGTCGATTTGAGTGAATTCGGGCTGGCGGTCGGCACGCAAATCTTCATCGCGGAAGCAACGCACTATTTGAAAATATCTATCAAAACCTGAAACCATTAACAATTGCTTATAGGTTTGAGGCGATTGTGGCAAAGCATAAAATTGACCAGCATTCATACGCGAAGGAACAATAAAATCGCGAGCTCCTTCGGGTGTTGATTTTATTAAAAATGGTGTTTCAATTTCCAGAAAACCAATATTATTCATGTAATTACGAATTTCTATACCCAACCGATGACGTAAAATAATATTGTTTTTATTTATATTTCTACGCAAATCAAGATAACGATATTTCATTCTAAGTTCATCGCCACCATCGCTATTGTCTTCAATTGTAAATGGAGGTAATTTCGATTCGTTTAAAACATTTATTTCGCTAACAACAATCTCAATTTCACCTGTAGAAATATTTATATTTTTACTTGAACGTTCGGTAACAACTCCTGAAACACTAATTACCCATTCACGACCAAGTTTTCGAGCTTGCTCGCACAATAAAGAATTTGTTTCCATATTAAAAGCTAATTGAGTAATCCCGTATCTATCGCGTAGGTCGATAAAAGTCATTCCACCCAAATCGCGTGAGCG
>CAZRCF010000487.1:0-2020 GCA_964598505.1 uncultured Lentimicrobiaceae bacterium
CGATGGGAACTTATTTTATGAACGACGATTGCCAGCAGATAACGTTAGAACCATCTGTAAATTTATTTCAACAAAAGCTTATGCTTAGGGTAAGTAGCGGTTTTCAGAACGATAATTTACAAAACACCAAAAAGAAAACTACTAACCGATTTATAAATTCGTTGTTTGCTTCATATACACCTTTTGCCAAATTAACAATTGATGGAAATTATTCAAATTATTCATTTAATCAGCAAGCCGGAACGCAAGCCTTAATTGACTCCACAAAAACATATCAAACTAACGAAAATATTTCAATTTCGCCACGTTTGATTTTTGCAGGCGAGAAAAAAAGTCATATAATTAACTTTTCGTACAATTTTACTCGATTAAAAGATAATAATCAGTTTACCGAAAACTTAAACCAATATAGTATTCATAACGTATTGGCTGGTTATGTTATAAGCTGGAACGAGCTAAATATGAGTATTTCGAGCGGTGTAAATATTACAAGTATGACAAATAATTTCGGAAAAACTGAGCTTTATGGCGTAAGCGTTGGTTTTAACCGAAGTTTTTTAAAGAATAAACTTGTTTTTACTTTGCCTATTTGTTTGCAACGCAATGATAATAAGGCAAATAAATCGTGGGTTTTTACCACTACTTCAAGTTTAAATTATCAATTACACAAACAACATAGTTTTTCGTTCAATTTTAATTATATTGGCAATTTTAGCGATGATAAGCTTATTTCGCCAAGCTTTAACGAATACAAAGGTGCATTACAATATATTTTCACTTTTTAAAAAATTTAATCTTATGTCGAAAATTACAACATTTATATCGAGCAAAACATTAATTGTTTTATTATTAATATTATTCAACTGTTTTTCGGAAGCAAAAGCACAGGAAGTAATATTGGTAAAAGCAAATGTAGCAGTGCTTCCACCCTTTTCGAATAATTTAAGCGATTATACCGACAAGTTTAACAGAGTAATAGTTACATTAGAAAATGTTTCGCCAGTAGGCGGACAAGTGTGGGTTTGGCTTAAAGCCACAATAAGCGATGGAGATAATATTGTAATTTCAACTGATCCATCGAAAAAGCCGTTAAATCCAATTATACTTAATCCGGGAGTAGTTAAAACTTTAACCATGAGCGAGTTAAAAGATATTTTAGGAGTAAATAATTTAATATTTTCGGGAGTTACTAAATATCAAGTTATAAATCAAGGTTTGCCCGAAGGAAGCTATACTATTTGTGTTCAGGCATTTAATTCGCGAAACGATGCACTTATATCGGCATTAGAGCCACAAGGTTGTAGCAATATGTTTAATATTGCAAAATTTGAACCACCAACAGTTGTGCAACCTTATTGCACCGAAACTATTAAAGATTTTAATCCTCAACAGCTTATTTTTAAATGGATGTCACCTCCGGGAGCTCCTCCAACAACAAGATACACAATTCGCATGACAGAAGTTTTGCCCGAAGGTAAAAATCCTAACGAAGCAATGAATTCTGCCACATACCCATACTTTTTTGAACAGCCAAATATTACAGGTTCAACATTTTTATATACTTCAGCACAGCCAAGTTTAACCAAAGGGCGAACTTATGCTTTTACGGTTACCGCCTCCGACCCTATAAATAATAGCTATTTTAATAACAACGGACAAAGTGAAGTGTGTTGGTTTAAATGGGGTTCAAGCGACTCAAATGTTGTAGTTGTAGATACTACGCCTTACGTAAAACCAACAATACCAACTACTATAAAAGGAACATTAAATTATTCGTACGAAGACAAAGGTAATCCAAGTTTTGCATTAAAAAACACTTCCATTGCTTTAAAAGTGGTTTATAAAAAGAAGGATTCGGGAACGAATATCTACAAATTTGATATAAATAATTTAATGATAATCCAAAATAATACACCACAATATCAAATACAGCCAAAAACAGGAAATTTGATTTTTTTGAATAATCAATCAAACACAAATATCAATACTAACAATGTTGGAAACAACATAAATTTTAACA
>CAZRCF010000488.1:0-2016 GCA_964598505.1 uncultured Lentimicrobiaceae bacterium
TTATTTATAATATCAATTTCTGCTAAAGCACAAATAAAACAAGGCAATATTATGGGTGGTGCCAATATATCATCAAGTTGGGGGTCGCTTACTTCAAATCCGTTCGAGAAATCGAAATTTGTATTTGGTATTATTCCCGATGTAGGTTATTTTGTTTCTGATAAAGTATTAATTGGTTTATCAACTCCAATTCAAATTATTCGACCAGATGGACTAAATACAGGTGTTTTTGGACTAAGTCCTTTTGCTCGTGTGTATTTTGGAAATTATAAATATGTAAAATTCTTTTTTGTTGGTAAAGCCGGATACAACGATATTATGAAAGTAATATATGGCGAACAGCAGCCAAATCAAAATGCTACCGGTTATCTTGGTAGTGGTGTTTCGCTGTTTTTGAGCAAAGAAATAGGTATTGAAGCAATATTAAAATATGAAGGCACTTTTTCCGAAAACACAAATCCGAGTTCGGCTATTGGTGGCGAAATTGGAGTTCAATATTATTTTTCGTTTGGTAGCTCAAAAAAGAAATAAATATTGCTTTAGACCTAAACAAATCTTTTTACAAAGTAAATTAAATAAAATAAATGCGAAATAGAGAAGAAATAATTATCGAAGATTTAGAAATATTAGATGCCGGAGCCGAAGGAAAAGCAATAGCTCGCCATAACGATATTGTTGTTTTTGTATCTCATGCTGTTCCGGGCGATATTATTGATGTTCGTATAGTTGCAAAAAAACGTCGATTTATGGAAGGCGTTATCATCAATATTAAAAAGAAATCCGATAAACGTATTGATTCTGTTTGTAAACATTTTGGTGTTTGCGGTGGCTGCAAATGGCAATCAATGAATTACCAAGCGCAATTAGAATACAAACGCAAACAGGTTTACGATAATTTTATTCGCATTGGCAAACTCCAAGTAGAAGAAATTCCACAAGTTTTGCCTGCCGACCCAATATATTTTTACAGAAATAAACTTGAATATGCCTTTGCCGACCGCAGGTGGCTGCTTCATTCCGAATTAAAAGAAGAATCTGTTACTCAATCGGAAGGACTTGGTTTTCACGTTCCAAAAGTGTTTGATAAAGTTATTGATATTACAGAATGCCATTTACAAGCCGAACCATCAAACACAATTCGAAATACAATTCGCGATTATTGTTTAAGCAATAATCTTTCGTTTTATAATGCTCGGTCGTGGCAAGGTTTTATGCGAAATATTATTATTCGTACAACGCCTGCTGGGCAAGTTATGCTTATAGTAGTATTTGGTTATCAAGATGATGCAATAATTGAAATGATGAATTTTTTGGAATATAAATTTTCTGAAATTACATCATTAAACTATGTAATTAATGAAAAACATAACGATACAATTTCCGATTTACCTGTAATTTTATACAAAGGTGTTCCTTATCTTGAAGAGGTTATGGAAGATTTAACTTTTCGAGTTGGACCAGTTTCTTTTTATCAAACTAATAGCATTCAAGCGTATAAGTTATATAGTGTTACTCGCGATTTTGCAGCACTTACAGGTAATGAAGTGGTTTACGATTTATACACAGGAACAGGAACTATTGCCAATTTTGTAGCTCATAAAGCTAAAAAAGTTGTTGGTGTTGAATATGTAGAGCCAGCAATTAAAGATGCTATAATTAATTCTCAACTAAATAATATCGAAAATACAGTTTTTTATGCCGGCGATTTGGCAAAAGTTCTTAATGCTGAGTTTGTTAAAGAAAACGGTTATCCCGATGTAGTAATTACCGACCCTCCACGTGCAGGAATGCACCCAAAAGTTGTGGAACAACTATTACAAATTATGCCAAAGCGAATTGTTTATGTAAGTTGCAACCCGGCTTCGCAAGCTCGCGATTTAGCTTTATTAGAAGAAAAATATATTATCACTAAAATTCAGCCGGTTGATATGTTCCCTCACACTCATCATATCGAAAACGTTGTTTGTTTAGAGTTGAAAGAAATTGTTAATGGTTAATTGTTAATGGTAACTGGTG
>CAZRCF010000489.1:0-2004 GCA_964598505.1 uncultured Lentimicrobiaceae bacterium
TATTTTTATTTGGATAAATATACATTACATTATTTGAATTAAATGTATATTTATCGCCATAATTTACATTGATATTTGTTGGGCTATACGGAACTGCAGTAAAACCTGAAACAATAGTGTATTTTAAAGTATCGTTTTGTTTAAAAATATCACCCGTTATTGAAGTCCAAATTTTAATATTATATGTAACATCACCAAGTGGAGCAGAAAAATCGTAAGGTTGCGAAAAAGTAAAATTTATAGTTTGGTTTTGTACAATAGCTACATTTATAGTATCTTTAACTATTGGTCCACCATTTACCTGATAATAAATGTATGACGAATCGGCAGGTGCAGTATTTTTAAAATAATTTTTAACTGATACTTTTATATTTTCGTTTCTTAGGTTGCATTTAGATGTAGGTGCAGTAACCGATCTTGGAGACAAATCCTGCGTTGGGCAAGGAACAACATGTATGTTAATTGGAATTCTGGCACTTTCGCAACCTAAAATACTGTTTTCAACTCTTTGAGACGAAACGTAAAAAACTGTATCGCATGTTCTTATTGAATCTAATTGATAATCATCACCAATATTTATTTTTGTTATACTTGTAGGTGTTGTGTACCAATTTACCTGTCCAATAAATGGATTAAGTATTTTTGCTGCCATCTCTACATTTGAACCATAAGTTGTATCAAACGGATTAGGGTTTTGCACCTCTGGTATAGTTGGTACAAGTTTAGAGACAAATGAATAATTTTGAATTGTGTCATCAACATTTATATCATCTTGAGGATGATTAATCCATATTTTTAAATTCCAAGTGCTATCAGCCATACTTGCAACAAAATTCCATGGTGCAAACGACCATAAAGTGTCGGTATTTGAAGGTATTGCAATATTAACAAGTTGTGGACCAATAGGCGCACCATTTGCTCTATACCAAGCTTGTATTGTTCCGGCAGGAATTGTTGCAATACCATTGTTTCTAATTCTAATTTTAACAGGTTGATTGTCAATTCCACAACCACTAACAGGGTTTTTTGCATACATTATTTTTGGCTGATAAAGAGGCATAGCACCAATATGTGCTTCTATCATAAATCTGCCTTTTGTTGTAACCTGTGTATAAGCACCACCTGTTAAACTTGCTGCAGTATAAAATGAACTACTCCTTACAGGATATTCGGCTTGTGAACCAAGAGGATTGTATCCTCCACCCATTTGTGCAATACCAACATAAAAATTAGTATCGGTAACAAGTGCGTTATGATAATTTTCAAATTTAAAATATACCCATTTTGAAGTATCGGCGGCAGTAATTACTTTATGATATGATGTATCCATTACTATACCCGCAGCATTTAAAACTACACCATAAACGGTTTTACCTATTGTTGAGTTACCTGTAATATATGCTTTTACACCTTTAACAGCTCTAAAACCTGTAATTCTATATTTTGCAAGCAATAATCCATTTCCATTTCCTACATTTTGAGCAACTTTTGAAGTGTCGTTATAAGCAAAAACTGTATCAATAGTTTGCATACGATATACTTTTGCATTATTTGTATTATCATCATCAGCAGGTACCGAAACAGATACATTATTAACTCCTAAATTTGATGGATTAATTCCGGTAAATGAAATGTTTTTTATTTCAAAAGGCAAAATACTATCAATAACATAAGTTGGATTAATTGTATTTGCTACGGTAATTGATAATGTAACAGTTTTATTATATTGCTTTTGAGAGCCATAGTTTTCTACTAAAGCATTAATAGTATGTGGTGCGCCATAATTAATAGGCATTTTGCCATAAGTATATAACACATTTGTACGAAGATCGTTAGTTTTTAAATTTCTAATAACAAATTTATCAATAGCAATATTTCTACCTCCTTGGCTATTAACATCAAGGGCAATAACTACACATGAATTATTTGCATAAGCAATAAGTCTTTTGCTAAATAGTTTCCATCCCGGTGTTGAATAAGCTCCATTATAACGTTGAGCAAATG
>CAZRCF010000490.1:0-1998 GCA_964598505.1 uncultured Lentimicrobiaceae bacterium
TTGAAGTTTGGTTGAATAGATTTTATAGTTTGCTTCGGTTATTTGTCCGAAAGTTGTTGAACAAATTATTAATGTAATTATTAGAATTATTTTGTGCTTCATATTTATTTTTTTAGTTCAATTTATAAGTTGTGCGAAGTTTGCAACTTCGCACAACTATGATTCTTTGAATATTGAATTCAAGAATTCCACTCAAATCTATTTCTGCTTCAATAGACCAACTTATTTTGTACTTAGCCATTTATCAATCTTATTTTGAACATTCTCATTTGAAATAGTATCTCCATTAATCAGTTGCTCTCTGCCTTTTCTAATCCTATATCTCTGGTAATCAGATAATTCATAAGTTATAGAAGTCAATTTGGTGTCAATAATTGTTTTCAATGCCTCTAAAAATGTTTTATCCTCTATCAAGAAGATGTTTTAAATAAGTTTTTTCTAAGCTCAAACATACTCATAATGTGACAAATTTAAACAAAAATAATAAAAAAAAACCCAATGTTATAATTTTCACAAATGTTTATTGTAAATTGAGTATAACGTTCCGCAAATACACGCAGGGCGGGAGTTTTAACACTAATGTTTATGCGGAGCACAAAACTTTCGGCTACCACTAAACTGTCTGCAGAGCACGAAACCCCGCCTATTGCAAATCTGCTGTTATATGCCGTTATCCTATTTCCACGTTCATATATTCAAATTCAAGTTTCAAGTTTTTCTTTAAGAAATTAATGTATTTTTTGTCGTTGTCGGTGGCTTTATATTGTCCAACTACGATGTGTTTTTTTGGTCTGCTGTCGGTGTCGTTTAATGAATACAGTAAAATTTGTCCAAGTGCCTCCTTTATACATTCAGAAGCGTAAGAGGAAGATTTTACTTCATAAAAAGAAATGAAGTCTGGTTGTAAAAGCTTTATGTCAACGAAGTTCTCTTCAAGAATTACATTCTTTTCTCCATATTTCTTAATTAGTATTGCTTCGAGTGCTTCTTGAATTTTATTATGTTTTTGTTCCGCAACATATGAACGTGTAACTGTTCTAATTTGGGCCTTTGTATTTCTTGTGGTTGTAGCCCTTCTTGTTACTCGCTTTCTTCCCTTTCTTGTTGTCTCTCCAGTGATTTCATTTTTGTCTTCATTTTCGCCAAACTGGTCATAAAGTTGTCGCATATACTCATACACGTTAAGGTATGCGGGTTTATTCAAAATCATTACATTTTGAATTTCTGAAATGTTTGTGTGTCTGTTTGTTTGAAACCCTAAATGGTTTGCAATTTTAAACAAAACATCTCTTTTGTAAATAGGGATAAGTCTTTCGTTTGAATACAAAAATGCAACCTTCCATTTAAACAGGTCTGGTAATTGAATGCTGTCAATTTGCTCAAATTTCCCAACTTCTGAAAGTTGTATGATTTTTATAATGTCACGTTTTGTGTTTTCAAAAGCTGTTATTCGGTTGTCTCCATAATCTTTCAGCCAAGAATATTTGTCATCATTTTTATAGTTCTTTGGTTTTTTTGCAGGGTCTTTACGTTCGTAAATACCAAATTTAATTGAAGTCATTCCTTTAATGCTTCCTAGCATTCTCGTCTTAGTTTCTACCCATTGACAAAAAGTGTCTTTGTTGCCAAGACCAACATACTCTTGCAAAGTCAGGTTGTTAATGTTGTCAATTGTCCACCTGTCTAAAAATTCATCAAGCAGTTCTTTAAGTTCGTTTATTGTCATCTGTTGTCATTATGTTGTAGGTTTGTAAATTGGGTATAACATTAAAATATATTCATTTATACCATTTTTTTCAGGGCTTGCCACCATCTATCAGGAATATCTTCTTGGCATGCAATTTCGTAATCGTGATATGAGCATGGCACTAAGTAGTGGCGGTCGTAACGCGATTTTTTATCACTCGGATAAGGAACTTCCATCCACCAGCGATCGCTTTTTTTGCTTTTATAAAAAATTATATCATATTCGCTATTTTGAGTTGAAACAAAATATTT
>CAZRCF010000491.1:0-1997 GCA_964598505.1 uncultured Lentimicrobiaceae bacterium
ACAATAGTCGGCAGAAACGAACTCGTCGTATACTTCTTTTATTAGTTTATAAATAAATATCTCTTGTCCGTTTTTAAATGTTGATATTGAAATCATACTTGTTTTCAAATTTTCAAATTCATAAAACAATATTTAAAAAAATAAATAATTGATAATTGTTTATAAATTTATTCTTTAATAATTTTTCGATATTCTATATAATTACCATTTATAATTTTAATTGTGTAAACACCGGATGCAAACTTTGAAGTTTGGACTTTGGTTTTACCGATAAAATTTCCTTTATAAATTACCTTGCCTATAGAATTTAATACTTCATAATTTGTGTTTGCTTTATTATCTTCAATTTCTATAATTAGCTCATTTAAAATTGGATTTGGATAAACCTTTATTGAATTATTGTTTTCAAAGATATTAATATCAACATTTGTAATAGATATAGTATTAGATTGTTCTGAACTACAGTCATTATTGGTTACAATAACATAATATTCATTATTAATTAATGGAGTATAGTCTTGATATATAGCTCCATTTATTAATCCTAATTGATTATACCATTGATTGCCTGATGTAGCATTTGAATGTAGAGCATTACCATTTTGAGTAATAATTGGCGTTACGGGTATATTATTTACAGTAATTGCTAACACTGAAGAATTACCATTACCGCAGCTATTATTCCCTTTTACAACTATATTACCAGAAACTGCCGAAATTGAATAATTTACAATTATGCTATCACAATTACTGGTGCCGTTTGCTCCGCTTGGTAAAGTCCAAATATATGATGTTGCATTAGCAATTGGTGGCACTTTATAAATTATCGAATCTTGTCCTTCACAAACTGTTGAAATGCCAGAAATTGCTCCAGCATTTGATGGTGCTAAATTATCAACAATAACAACAACCGTGTCTTGTTCATTACAAATATTATTATTATTGTAATCAACCATTGAAACAATATAATGATATACACCAGCTGGTTGGTCAATAATAAATGATGGTGGGTTAAATTCGAAACCAGTCCAATTATATTCGGCACATCGCCACTCTAAAAATGGTATGGTTGGGCAAGAGATTTTTACATTATCAATTCCCCAGTGATCATAATCATAGCCAGATGTAAGTGTTTGGCTCCATTTAATTTTTGTATTTGCAGATATACCGGCAGCAGGGATTTTACACTTATAATGATTCCACGAATAATATGGACCTGTAGCTGCATTACCTTGTACAGGCGTCCAATAACCACCACTACCATTAACATAACCTGGTGTTCCATAAGTACCGGTTGATGACGAATCTGTTCCCGGAAATTGTGTCCAAGTTACACCTCCATTTATAGAATAAGATAAATGAACTCCTTCATCTGGCAAATCTGGCGATTCACAGTCATCATCTCCAGTATTAGCTTGATTGCCTGCATATTTCATATCAAACTCAACGTAAGAAGTGTTATAGCAACTTATATCTAAATTGCAAGTAGATAATTCACGTGGTTGAGAATTATATCCAAACCATAAAACAATACCACTTGCAGGCAAAGTAATAGGTTCGCATGGATTTGTCCATAAAGGATTTATATTGCTTGTCCAAATATTTCCTAAAACAGAATCATTAAAATTATCTTCTATTAAATAATCTGTTTTCCACGAATTTAATTGTAATGTATCTCCATGGCATAAATGAACAGTATCTGTTGGCAAATTGCCCGCTCCTGCGGTTAATTTAAAAAACTGCCCTTTAACATTAAAATTAATAATGAATAAAATAATAATGGAATAAAATAATTTTTTCATAGTTTTGGTTTTAAATTTATTGTTGAATAATATAATGACGAATTTTTTTACCAAATAGTTGCCTGAGATAAAAAAAAATTATTAATAGTTTGTTTTTTGCCCTTTTTATACTCCTTTTTCGCCCACAAAATAGTCTTCTTTGTTTTTAAATAACACATTGAAAGTGGTTAAACTTCCATATATTCGAGTAATATA
>CAZRCF010000492.1:0-1996 GCA_964598505.1 uncultured Lentimicrobiaceae bacterium
CAATCAAACACAAATATCAATACTAACAATGTTGGAAACAACATAAATTTTAACAACAATTACGCACAAATATCGCCAAATATTGTTGCCGGAATTGGCGATAATATAACCACAACAAACGCAAATGGCGAGTTTGAATTTAAGCTGAATTTATACGCCGAAGATTCTATTGGTAAGTATGTTATCAACCCGCAAAATCCTAACGAAAAGCTATATAAAACTTACTATTTACAAATTTATAATCCATATTACGATTTGCCAACAACTGAATTTGAAATTAATCCGGGACAATTAAAGGAATTGGGAGTTATAGTGTCGAAAGTGCTAACCTACAAGCTAAATGTAAATGTTCAGCAAATTTATCAAGGGAAAAAAGGCAAAATTCTCGATAATATGGATGTGTATTTACTTAGAAAAAATAAAAGCTCCGATTTGCCTGAAAAGGAGGGAGATTTAAGTTCAAATTACCCTAATTTTAATGGATACAAGGTAATATGCAAAGCTACCACGCCTGTTATTGCTGCTTCTGCTCAACAAAATACACTTGAAAACAGCGTTACTTTTTCTAATTTGGTTAAAAATATTATTCCGGGCGATAATTATGTTATTTATGCTAAAAAACATTTTGATAATCAATTTAATATGTATTATGTTGTAACTGATGATGAAACTGAATATGAAAACTTATCATACAATCCTCATGTTGTTGGCAATTATACTCCTAATCTTAAGAAAACAATTTATGTTGTTTACGCTGCTCCACCTCGTTCAACAGTAACTGGAAATCTATCTTATAAATTTCATAACAGCAATACTAAGCAACCAAAACCATTAGCAAATACAAAAGTTAGTTTAGTTGTTCAATATAAATTTATAGGCTATACACAAAGTAAATATGTAAACAGAGTATTAAATTCTGCTTTAGATTTTGTCAATTACCCTACGGATAATAATAAAGTACTCAAAACAGTTTACACCAACTCAAATGGCGATTTCAATTTTAATTTTGCAAATATTGATAGCTTAAAAATCACGAATTCAAATTTTAGTTACAGTGGTGGAGATGTAAAACCTTCATTTAATGGAAAATTGGAAAGAGTTATCCGTTTGAAAGTTGAAAATCCTTATTTCTGTAGTCCCGATGAAGACATTACAGTTCAACCATGGAATAATTTTAATGCAGGTAATTTAACCTCATTGGTAATTTCGTACCAACTTAAATTAAAAGCAGAAATAGCCGACGCTTTTAAAAATTCGTTGCAAAATGTGAATGTATCAAACTCAAGCGGTGCTATTTCGGGAATAAAATTTACTTTATATCGTAATTTCCGCGATGGCGATATTCCTTCAAATGAAGGTTCGGGCATGAATCAAATCAGAAAAATTGATGGCAAAGATATGATAGTAGTTTCGGAAGATTTTAACCACGATGATGGTAGTTTTACTTTTAACGATTTGGTAAGAAGCAACTATCCAGATGATTATTATATGATTATGGCTACAACATCGGAAACTTCAACTGATGATAAAAATTATTGGAAAAATCAATCGGGTTATCCTGCAAAAAGTGTTTCAATTCGCATAAATCAAGCTATTATAAAGCATCCAACTTATTCAGTAGTTTATAATAGCGATTTTACAACTACCGAACCATATAAATTTTATTCCACCAAACTGTTTGAGCAAACTATTAAAATGTCGCCCCGAAACCCACGAGTAGCGGGAAGAGTTGTAAGTACAGCAGCTCCAAATGGAGTTCGTAATGCCTTGCTATTTTTATCCGAAGACTACGTAAATCTTCCCGACCAATCTCTTGCACGATTTACCGATACATTAGGATATTTTCAACCATTTAACGATTTAGAAGTAGAGTTACTTGACCCCAATAATAACACTTCAAACGTTATAGGACCTTCGCGTTCACTGCTTATTACTTGCAACGGATATAAAAACTCAAATCCTATTGATTTGGGAATTATGAAACGTGGCACGCAAT
>CAZRCF010000493.1:0-1996 GCA_964598505.1 uncultured Lentimicrobiaceae bacterium
AATCTATTTTATATCCTTTCATAATGTTGTCTTTGTCTTTTAAATAATCAAGATTAAAAATAAATAAAATTATTTTATTTTCCTATTACTGAGATCAATCTAAAAACAATAAAATAAAATTTAATCAAAATTTTAAAAAACCTTTTAAATTATTTTATTTTTCTTCAATTTTCAAACAAATCTTACTTTTTTAATAAATTTATTACTTATTAATGAAAAAATGAAATAAAAATATAAAATCTTTATTGTAATTCGAGTTTTTTCATTCGGATTCGATACACAATATCTATAAATCCTTCCGAAATTGATCGAAATGGACATAGTTATTGCGTAAAAACCTGCTTTTATTAAACCTCGTGTCTTTAATTTATTGTTTATCATTGAACCATGATATTCTTTCATTGTAGCTTCAATGTTTGGACGTAGCTTACGTTTCGTTTTTGGAATATTCAATATATTTCTTTGCCTCTTATTCTTTAAATAATCTTCACTTGTAAAATATAAAACCATTTTATCCTTGCTTTTTATCCCTGGACAATCTTCATGAAACGGACATTCATTACATTTATTTAAATCAAAAATTGCTTTAAACCTTTTCTTCGTTTTAACGACTTCAGCTCTTTGAATTGGACAGGACACTTCGTAAACACTATTATTTTTAGTTATAGTCATTTCAACCTTTGCTTTTCTGCCTCTAACTGCTGTCTGGACATGAAGTATACCTAATTCTTCCATCTTTTGATCATTTTCAATACTCCCATAACCACCATCAGTGTGTTCTTCATTTAAATCAGGTGTTTTTTCTTTCATTTTATCTAATCGATCTGATAAAATTTTACTATCATCAACGTTGTTCTTTTCTACAACCACATCAGTTACCAATTGAAATTGGTTTTCAGGATTGCATGTTTCACTCGCATGAATGATAAAACCTTTGCTCTCTTTATCCTTTTTCTTGCGGTAAGTTGCATCAGCATCATCCGGAGATTGCAACATAGAACTGTTTAATTCTTCATTGCTTTTAACTGTAACTTTTTCTTCAATTACATGAAATTGTTCAAAATACACGCGTTCGAAGATTTTAAATATTTCTTCAAAATGATATTTATCTTTCAAATTATTATATAACTTATAGTAAATCTCTCCTAATTGTTCAAGCTTGTGTGGAATATCGTCTCGTTTGAATTTGTAAATATAATTTTCTGAACTTTGTTTTGTGTATTCTGATAACTCATTATTAAATATTAATTTATCTTCATCTGATAAAATCCTATACAAACGCAAAAGAATTTCAATTATCAATTGCAAACGGCTGTAATTCCTTATATTGCTTGAAGCTAATGTCGAATCTGAACGTTGAATATCTGTTTTTATTTTCAAAGCTTTGATTTGCTCTTCTGTTAATTCTTCAAATACTTTTTCAAGCAAGTCTATTTTATTATCAAAATAATACTTAGACAATCGATTTTGAAAATTAAAAATAGTCGCTCTGCAAAAAGGTGTTTCGTTTAAATCGGTTAATCCTAAAGCATATCGTGTTTTTAAATCAAAATCTATATGTTCAAACAATTCTTCATAAGTCCAACCTTTTCTGGTCAGCAGTATTAATGCTGCAACAAGGCAATTTATAGCTGCATTAGGTCTGCTTTTTTTATTGGAATACAGTTCTGAAAAAGATTTTTCATTAATATTCTTAAAAATAATTTGGTAAAAGAAATATTCTTCACTTTCTTTAAGCTGTAGCAATTTTTCTTGTTTTAATATGTTTTCAATTCCATAAAAGTCTATTTGATTATTTTGTATATTTTCTTTGAACATAATTTTACTTCTTTATTGTTAATTTTATTATAATTATACAGATATTATACAAATTTTTTGAATTTTTTTCAAGCATTTTTTTTGCTTTTTAGACTGAACTCATTAGTCATTTTTTGCAATCAGGAGAAGATTTATGATAAAAGAAGCATTGAATAAACTCGTAGAATTCCAAAACTTA
>CAZRCF010000494.1:0-1981 GCA_964598505.1 uncultured Lentimicrobiaceae bacterium
ATTTTCTAAAACTTCGTATAATGTATTTGCAGCACTATCAATACGAAGAATCAGCGTATGTTTGCTTTCATCCGAAATTTGTTCGTAATCCTCTTTTAATACCTGTAAAATATATTGAAATGCTTTAAGTTGATTTTTAAGGTCGTGTGCAACAATAGCAAAAAACTTATCTTTAATTTTATTTGCATTTTCGAGTTCAATATTTTTTACCGATAATAGACGATTATTTTTCTTTTTTAACAAAAAACGACTATAAATTGTAATTGCTAAAATGAAAATTAATACAGATAAAGTAATTAAGAAATTTCGTTGATTTTTACTTTTTAAAGCCTGTATTTCATTTTCTGCTCTTAGCTTTTCAGTCTCATAATCAATTTGGTAGCTTATTAGTTTATTACGAGTTTTTTCTGATAGTATGCTGTCCTTTAAATCTGTATATATTGAATAATATTCTAAAGCCTTTTTATAGTTTCCAATTTTCTTAAAGTAATTATAATATAAAATATTTAAATCGCATTTTTTTTGATAATTATTGGTGTGAATTATTATATCATTAGCATTATCTAAATAGTACTTTGCACTATCCATTTTATCCATTTTTGAATACAATGAAGATAGATTTAAGTATGATTTTGAAACGTCATTAGTTTTAAACTTATTAAAATTATCAATTGATTTATAGTAGTACATAATTGCTGAATCTGATAAACCTTGCTCTTCAAAATCACAACCTATATTGTTATATATATTTGCTATTTCAAAATAACTATTTTTTTTAATTGCAATTTTAAGTGCTTCGTTTCTATAGTAATTTACACTGTCAAATTTGTTTATTTTTCTATAATAACCAGCTAAGTTGTCAATTAAGGATGTTGCCGGAGATTGATTTAGCTTATTTAATTTTTTATATAATTTAATTGCTCTTAAACTATAATCAATAGCTTTTTCAAACATATTAAATTCACTATATATTATAGAATTTGCATAGTATGAGTACGCTAATCCTAATGTGTCATTTGTTTTTTCGGCAATTTTTAATGAAATTGAGTTATATTCTAAAGCTTTTTCAAATAATCCCATTGAAATATAAGTTGTACTTATATTACTTAAAATATGCCTTTCGCCTCTTTTACTTTCGGCTTTTCTATAGTATTCTAAAGCAAAAATACTATGTTTTATACTACTGTAATAATCACTTAAATAATAATAACTTGTCGATATTTTTGAATGTGCTGTAGCAATTCCATATTTATATTCAATTTTTTCTGAAATGCTAAGTGCTTTTTCAGCATATATTAAACTACTATCTATGTCGTAATCTAAGTATATAGATGATATTTGGTTGTAACATAGAACTTTTAGTTTTCCTGATATAACATCTGCTGTTTTCTTTAAGTTATCCAAATCTTTAAAGCCAAACTCTTGGGCATTTAAATTGTCTGTGGAAATTACAAAAAATAACAAAAATGTTATTATGCTTATCTTTCTTAACCAAACTATTGTTAAGCATTTTGTTATAAGTGTAAACATTGTTAATTTTTTAAAAAATATTTATACTACAAATGTAGCGAATTATCTTAAATTTAATTTAATAATTTACATTTTAACTTTATATCTATCTACTTGGTTAAAATATGTAATATCGGCATAACCTGAATATATTTTTCCAGAATGAATTACATCTTTTGGGATAAAATATCTATCACCTTTAACAAAAGTGTTTTTTACTCCATCGATTATTAAGTCAATTTTACCTTCAATAACAACGCCCCATTGGCTTTCGTGTGAATGTTCAGTAATTACAACATCTTCTGAAAATTCCATAAATATAATTTGATGATTTAATCCCTGCGAAATATATGCTTTAACGCCTTTAATCTGCATATCAGCTTCGGGTAGTTCAATAATTGATTGCGGAAAAATTTGTGCCATTTTTTTAAAAATTAAAGTTATTTGTTAATTAAACAATTTATGCAATTTT
>CAZRCF010000495.1:0-1977 GCA_964598505.1 uncultured Lentimicrobiaceae bacterium
CTTTTTTTAGCTCTATGTATTTGAGTTTCAACAGCCGAAATGCTTTGGTTGGTAATATCAGCAATTTCTTTATGACTTAAACATTCTATTTTATGAAGTGTAAATGTAATAAGTTGTTTTTCGGGAAGAGATTTTATGGCTTTAAATAAATGTTTGGCATTATCTTTTTGTTCGGCAATAACTCCCGGATGAACCCAATCGGCAATATTTAATAAATCATTTTCATTATTTGATTTTAAAGAAAAACTAAATCGTTTTTTTCTATTGTTTCGGCGTATATGTTCTAAAGATTTATTAACACAAATACGATATAGCCAAGTTCCAAGGTTTGATTCTCCACGAAATTTTGAAATTGACAAATACACTTCAACAAAAACTTCTTGCAAAATATCTTCAGCATCTTTTTCGTTTTGTAAAAACCCTAATGAGGTATTGTAAATCGAATCTTTATAAAGTAAAAACAGGTCATTATAAGCACTCATATCCGATTGCTTTAGTCGATATATAAGTGCATTTTCGTTCATATAATTTTTATTTTAATTCTTTAAATGTAAATCATGAAACTGTTCAATTTTTCTCCACAAATGAACTCTATCGACACCTCTAACATTATGTTCGTGATTTGGATAGATAAAATAATCGACTAATTTTCCTGATTTAATGCTTTTTTCAATAAACGACAGGCTATTTTGATATAAAACTGTTTCGTCTTGACCTCCTTGAAATATTAAAAGTGGGATTTGCAAACTATCAACATATTGTAAAAGTGATGTGTTCTCGTAACCATCTATATTTTCATCAGGGCGATCCATATATCTTTCACCATACATAACCTCGTACCATTTCCAATCAACAACTGGTCCGCCACAAGTGGCTGCTTTAAACATATTTGGGTTTTTTAATATCATTGTTAATGTCATAAATCCACCGTAACTCCAACCATCAATTCCAATACGAGTAGTATCGATAAATAATTGATTTTTAAGATATTTAACTCCTTCTAATTGGTCTTCCATTTCCAGAGCACCTAAGTTTCTGTGTATGCAGCTTTCAAATTCAAAACCTCTATTTGCAGTACCTCTATTATCTAAAGTAAAAATTACATAACCTTTTTGTGCCATATAATTTAAAAAGTGTCCACCGCCTGCTAACCACGAATTAGTTACAAGCTGCGAATGTGGTCCTCCATAAACATAAATCAAACATGGATATTTTTTATTTTGGTCAAAATTTACCGGTTTTATCATTCGGCAATATAAATCTTGATTTTTTTTATTTTTAATCGTAAAAATTGATGTTTCGCCAAGTGTATAGTCTTTTAATGGGTCTTCGCTTTCTAATATTGTTTTTGCTGTAAGCCCTTTATTGTTAGTGATTTTAATTGTATTTGCAGTTTTGGTACTACTAAATTTATCAATAAAATATTTATAATCTTCACTAAAATTTGCTGAGTGTGTACCAGCATCTTTTGAAATACAATTAATTACACCAGTTTTCATGTCAACCGAATAGGTATGTGTTTCAATTGGATTGTCAATATTTGCAGTAAAATATGCAAACTCATCTTTTGAATCAAATCCTAAAAAATCTTTTACTACCCAATGTCCTTTGGTGAGCTGCTTTTCCAACTTTCCAAACAAATCAAATTGATATAGATGATTCCATCCATCTCTTTGGCTCATCCATAAAAATTTATTTGAATTCGTATTCATAAAATACATGCCATGAGATGGTTCAACATATCTAACATTATTTTCCTCGTATAGGGTTTTTACATACATTCCCGTGAGTACATCATATTGAACTAGTTTCATTTCGTTTTGTTGCCTGTTTAATATTGCAACAAAAATCGATAACTCATCGGAACTCCAAGTAATATTTGTTAAAAATTTTTCTTTTGGTTCTCCTGTTTGTAAAAAAATAGTTTTCCCAGTTTCATTATTGTATATTCCTATTGTAACTTCATGGCTTTTTGCG
>CAZRCF010000496.1:0-1975 GCA_964598505.1 uncultured Lentimicrobiaceae bacterium
GCTTCGTCGGTAAAATGAAATTTATTTACACCTGTTTGTTTTATTATTGTCTCAATATTATCAATAATTACTTCAATTTTGTTTGGTTCAAAATGTTTAATATAACTTAAAGTTGTGTCGCAAAAAGCACATTTTGCCCAATAACAGCCATGTGCAAGAGTTATTTTATTCCAAAAACCATTGCTCCACAAACTGTGCATTGGATTTGCAATTTCTATTAAAGAGATATATTTATTTACTTCAATACCCGAATAATCGGAGCAACCTCTTTCCGAAAAAGAAATGTTTTCAACAGAATTTTCTTGATGTTTTATAATCGTTCTATCAGTTAAAGTCCATGTGCGCAGCAAATCCGTTTTATTAATATTTCCTTTTTCAAAATCAATAATTCTCTGCAACGGAAGCTCTCCATCATCAAAAACTAAATAATCAATATATTTAAAAATTGATAAATCGCTCATTAGACGAAGTTCAGTATTTACATAACCGCCGCCAAAAACAATTTTAATTTCTGGATTAATAGTTTTAATATGTTTTGCACAAATTAAACCTCCAGTTAAATTTCCGGGAAAAGGTATTGAAATGCCAATAATTAAAGGATTGCAGCTTTTAATTTTTTTATCAAGTAATTCTATAATTAGTTGATCAACTAAATTATTAGTGTTTTCTAATGATTTTTCTAAAATATCAAAAGTTGGCAACGATAAACATATTTTTTCGCCATAACGAATTAATTCGAAATTTGAATTTACCGTTTCTTTAATCAAATCTGATATTTCTTCAACAAACATGGTTGATAAAAGAATTGCCTTGTTAATCGTTTCAAGTTTTTGAGAAAGTAAATTAGAATCTAATGCTTGCTTAGAGCGATGTCCAATTGGTAAAATATTTTCATAAATTAATTTTTCTGCTTCATCAGTATTTGGGTTTTGCAAAAAAGCTATTACTCTTTCAATATTTTGGTAGTAATTACGAGCAAAAACCTGCATTGAACGAATATTTTTATTTACTCGCAACTCCATTGAGTTCTCGAAAATTAATTTAATTTTTTCTTCTGTAAACATAGAAATAACTAAATCAATTCCCATATCATACTGACAAGCAGAATATCCACTTTTTTTTAAAAATCCACTTAAAACTGTAGTTGCCGGATATGGGCAATTTAGCTGTGTTAATGGTGGTGTAATTAGTAAAATATCAGTTTTATTCAATTGAATTTTATTTTAATGAAAATATTTTTGAATTATCAATTAATTCGTTTTCGGAATAAAATATTCCGGTAGGTTCAAAAGTTATTTTTAAAATATCGAAAAGAACAAATTTCACAAGCAATTCTTCAATAATCTTTTTATGCAAATTTGTAATTTTAACTAAATAGCTGAATGTGTGTTTTTTGTTATTAGAAAACTGTTTAATAAAAAATAGTTCTTTCTCAGTAAAATCAATTTGTTGATTAAAAGGCTTATTCTTTTTTGCCCACACTTTAAGCCATATTGAATTTACAATTTGATTGTTATCGTTAATGCGAATATAGACTCTTTCGCGACCATCTTCTTCGCTTACAGCAAAAAGACGTTCAGCTTGTTTATGTGGGACTGTAACTTCTAAAATATCACGTCCTTCAACATGGAACAATTTTTTTATTAAGGTTACTTGTGGATTGCAATACAGCAAAACAGCAGTATCAACCATGTGCAACTCTTCATCGGAGCGAACTCCTGCAATAGAGCCATTATCGCGAACACCTATTAGTAATTTTCCGCCATCGGTATTTGCAAAAGCAACTATACTTCGAGCAATTTTGCGACTATCGTTTATAGCAAATTTAAAATCTAATTGCTGACTTTCGCCTTTATTAATAAGGCTTTTTATATATTTATACTCGACGTTGCTAATTGATGAATTCATTTAGCAAAATTAAGCTATTTTTGTTTGAAAAAATACAGAAAATATTTTGAATTTATACTTCTAAAAT
>CAZRCF010000497.1:0-1963 GCA_964598505.1 uncultured Lentimicrobiaceae bacterium
TTAACTTTTTGTCCAACTTTAACAGCTTTTCGCGACATGTGAGCATATAGTGTTTGGTAACCAAAACCATGATCAATTACTACAACATTTCCGTACCCCGACATTCCATTAATTTCAACGATAGTGCCATTTCCGGTTGCATATATTGGAGTTCCGCGAGGAACTGCAATATCAACTCCAGCGTGAAAATGAAGTGTTTTTAGTAATGGGTGGTATCTTTTACCAAATCCTGATACTAATTTATTTGAACCATTTTTTATTGGAATTATTGCCGGTATTGATTTTAGCATTTCCGATTTTCTTTTTGTTAAATCCCAAACCTCATCAAATGATTTCGATTGAACATATAACTGACTTGTAATTTTATCAAGCTTTTTTGTAGTTTCGATTAATAAATCAGAGTTTTTAAAACCTTTAAGTCCCGAATAACGGTCGGTTCCACCATAACCTACATTTCTAACAGATGATGGTATTGGGTCGGCTTCAAAAATAACTCTATAAATTTTATCATCTCTTGTTTGCAAATCGGTTAAAACCGATTGAATGCGCTCTAAACGGTCGTTTAATAGCTTATATTGAAACTGGTATTGGTCAATTTCTCTTACTAATTGTTTCTCTTTTGGTGAGTTGAAAAAATTGTATGCAATTAAAATTACAATCGACGAAAAAGCAATTCCTGTTGCAAAATATCCTAAAAGTTTTAATAATTTGTCTTTTATTGTTACTTTTGCTTTCTCAAATGTAAGTAATCTCGGATTAAAATGATATTTAATTTTAGCCATTTTCTTATGTTTGATTACTAAAATATTAATAATAATACATACAAAAGTAAGCATTTTAAAATAAAGCATTTTAACAATAATAATTAAACTTTGTTAATATCTTTGTTAAAAAATTAAATTACAGCACATTATAATTTATTTTTATGAAGTCAGCAGAAATTAGAAAAACATTTTTAGATTTTTTCAATCAAAAACAACATCAAATAGTTCCATCGGCACCAATGGTGGTAAAAAACGACCCTACATTAATGTTTACCAATGCGGGCATGAATCAGTTTAAAGACATTTTTTTAGGGAATTCTCCTGCAAAATACACAAAAGTTGCAAACTCTCAAAAATGTTTACGTGTATCGGGAAAACATAATGATTTAGAAGAAGTTGGCAAAGATACTTATCATCACACAATGTTTGAAATGCTCGGCAATTGGTCGTTTGGCGATTATTTCAAAAAAGATGCTATTAACTGGGCTTGGGAATTACTTGCCGATGTGCTAAAAATTGATAAAGACAGAATGTATGTTACCGTTTTTGGCGGCGATAAAGGCGATGGCTTAGACACTGATAATGAAGCTTATGAATTATGGAAAAAATTTGTTCCTGAAGATAGAATTCTTTATGGTTCGAAAAAAGATAATTTTTGGGAAATGGGCGATAGTGGTCCTTGCGGACCTTGTTCGGAAATACATGTTGATATAAGACCGGATGCCGAACGCGCAAAAATATCGGGAAAAGATTTGGTTAATAACGATCATCCTCAAGTAATTGAAATTTGGAATTTAGTTTTTATTCAATACAACCGTCAATCGAACGGACAATTAGTGCCATTGGCAGCAAAACACGTTGATACAGGAATGGGTTTTGAGCGTTTGTGTATGGTTTTGCAAAGCAAACAATCAAATTATGATACCGATGTTTTTCAGCCAATAATTCAC
Source organism: uncultured Lentimicrobiaceae bacterium (assembly GCA_964598505.1). Classification (GTDB taxonomy): domain Bacteria; phylum Bacteroidota; class Bacteroidia; order Bacteroidales; family WCHB1-69; genus CAZRCF01. The sequence goes on from CAZRCF010000497.1 coordinate 1,715, forward strand.
GGTATGGCTCAAATGGCTGGTATTGAATATGGTAAAAACGAACAACAAGATATTGCCATTAGAGTAATTTCCGACCATATTCGTGCTATAAGTTTTGCCATTGCCGATGGTCAATTACCTTCAAATAGCGGTGCCGGGTATGTAATACGTAGAATTTTACGCCGTGCTGTTCGTTATGGATACACTTTTTTGAATTTTAATGAACCATTTATAAACAGACTTGTGCCTATTTTGGTTAACCAAATGGGA
>CAZRCF010000498.1:0-1957 GCA_964598505.1 uncultured Lentimicrobiaceae bacterium
ATGTTGTTAATGTATCAATATAAGTTCCTACTGTTGTGTAGTTATGAATGCCGACTGTAAATGTTTGTCCTTGACAAATTATTGGATTTAATGTTGTTTGTTTTGTTGGGTTTACGATTAAATTTGTTGTAATAATACTATCGCAGCCTAAATATGTTGTTAATGTATCGGTGTAATTGCCAGTGATTGTGTAATTATTTATTCCTACAGAAAAAGTTTCGCCTTCACAAATTATTGGATTTAAAGTTGTTTGTTTATTACAAGTTTCTATTTTTAATACGAAACCATCGGTGCCTCCATTCCATGTATTATCATAATAAGAGCCATTGCCGTAGTCATTTGTGTAAGATCCAATATTATCCCAGTCGCCAATAAAATAAGCATAATTATGGCTATCAATAGCAATATCTAAATCTAAAGAGCCTCCACAACCATAAAGTGTAGCCCATTGTCTGACACCCTGATTGTTAAATTTTAATATAAAAGCATCTCCGAAATAAGTACCCCCTGAATAATTTGGTTGCCAATATTCACCTATTAATTGTTGTGTTGGAAAATTTATAGATGTTGTACGACCTAAAACATAAATATTATCTTGGTTATCTGCACGAATTTTTCTACTATTATGGAATCCATTTCCACCATAATAAGTAGCCCATAACCTAACTCCTTGGTTGTTAAACTTTAGTATAAAAGTCCCACTTGGGTTACTTTGATTATATGCACCAGATAATTGCTGAATTGGTAAATTAGTTGAGTTAATTTGACCAGTAATATAAATATTATCTTGATTATCTATGCATATTGAACTACCAACACAATAAGAATTACCACCATAATGAGTTGCCCATAGTCTTAAACCTTGGTTATTAAATTTTAATATAATTATATTATCACTGCCTGAGTTATTTGGCTGATTATAAGCACCTGCTAAATTTTGAGTTGGAAAATTTGATGAACCGGTATTACCTGTTGCAAAAATATTATTTTGACTATCAACACAAATTTCACTGAACCCATCTCTATCATTACCACCATAATAAGTAGCCCACAGCCTTAATCCTTGGTTGTTGAATTTTATAATAAAAGCATCACAATCTCCTCCTCCATTTGTAGGTTGCCAATAAGATCCTGTTAATTGTTGAGTTGGAAAATTTGTAGAAGTAGTTCCACCTGATACATATATATTGTTTTGACTATCAACACACATTGATAAAGGATAGTCATTATCATTTCCACCGTAATATGTAGCCCATAATCTCATACCTTGATTATTAAATTTTAAAATAAATGCATCACCATATCCTCCTGCATTAGTCGGTTGCCAATATGCACCAAATAATTGTTGAATCGGTAAATTTGTTGAAATGGTACAACCTGTTAAATAGATATTATCTTCACTATCTATACAAGCAGAATAAGATACGTCACCAGAATCTCCACCATAATAAGTTGCCCAAAGCCTTTGCCCTTGACTATTGAATTTTAGTAAAAACACATCCGCGCCATAACCATTTTGAGGTTGCCAGTATGCACCAGATAATTGTTGGATTGGAAAAGCTAAACTATTAGTATATCCCGTTATATAAACATTATCTTGGCTATCTATGCAAATTGAAGTAAAAATATCTATACCACTTCCACCATAATAAGTAGCCCAAACAAGTGGGTCTATTATTAAGGTTTTGGTGGTGTCGTAATTTGCTATTTCAAATTGGATGATGCTATCATTTATTATGTATTTGCTTGCTATTCCAGTGTTTTTTGTTTCTGTTTGTGTTTTTAATTGAGATGCTTCACTGCGTTCAGCATGACAAATAGATGTTGTGTAAGAATAAAGATTTCCTTCTTCAATATTTCCTGCTATGGTTTGTATCTTTAGTTTTGTGTCGTTATCGGCTAATGTGGTACTTTGTGCATTAATAAATTTTATCTTTATTTGCTTATAATCTGCTTG
>CAZRCF010000499.1:0-1942 GCA_964598505.1 uncultured Lentimicrobiaceae bacterium
AGTCCTCTTTATTTATTGCTTAATTTAATTAATAAACGCAATTTTACTGTTTAAATAAAATAATATGATAAACAAAAACCTCATAATTTTTAAATTAATTATTAAAAATTCTATATTTGCAAAAAAAATATTCTATGTTAAATCATCAATATTTTACTAATCATCAAATTATATTATTTTACGTATCAATTTTATTGACAGTATTTTCAACTGCCCTCTTTTACAAACAAAAATATTCACTATCAATTTTATTATTATTTGCTGGATCACTTGTTTTTGGTGTGTTTATGGGAATATTAGACCCGTATTTACATTATTGGGATGAACAATTTCACGCATTAGTGGCAAAAAACATGACTGAACATCCCTTTGAGCCAATGTTATATAAAAACCCTGAAATTGGCTATTCATATGAAAACTGGATTGCAAATAATATTTGGTTGCATAAACAACCACTGTTTTTATGGCAGATTGCTTTAAGTATCGATATTTTTGGAGCTACTCCTTTTGCAGTTCGTTTCCCAAGCATATTAATGCATGCAATTATGGTGTTATTAATTTACAGAATTGGTAGTAAAATGGTAAATAAACGCACAGGATATTATGGTGCTTTTTTATTTACATTTAGTAATTATATTCTCGAATTAATGGTTGGCACTATTAGTTCAGAACATAACGATATGGCGTTTGTATTTTACACAACAGCAAGTATATGGGCATGGGTAGAGTTAAATAGTTCAAAAAACAATAAATGGATTTTTGCAATAGGATTCTTTGCCGGATGTGCAGTGTTAAATAAATGGTTGCCTGGATTACTTGTATTTGGAGCGTGGAGCTTTGCAATAATATCAAGTAAAGAAGATAGGTTAAATTTTAAATCGTATTTAAAACCAATTTATGCGTTTTTAATTGCTTTAGTTGTTTTTCTACCTTGGCAAATTTATACATTAATTCGCTTTCCAATAGAAAGTAGATATGAGCTAAACTTAAATTCGCTTCATTTTTCACAATCTATAGAAGGTCATGGTGGTGATTGGCTTTTTCACTTTAATAATATTGGAGTACTATATGGTAAAGGATTTATAGTCCCTTTTTTTTTATTAATAGGATTTATATTATTATTAGTTTTTTCAAAAGAGAAGAAATATAGGGTTTTTATTTTATCGGCAATAATTTTAGTTTATAGTTTTTATTCAATTGCTGCTACAAAAATGTACTCATTCACATTAATAGTTGCTGTTTTTGCTTTTTTATCAATGGGTATAATTTTCGATAGGTTTGAAGAATTACTAAACAGATATTTAAAAAAACCAAAAATAATTTCTATACTAATATTATCACTTTTATTCTTTTTTGGTTGGTTATCAATAGATATTAACGAAATTGAAAATAATCATACTTATATAAACATTGAAAATAATCCAACAAAAAATCTCAAAGAAAATGAATTATTATTGTTTGAATATCTATCAAACCGGATTCCAGATACATCTTATGCTTTTTTCAATCTTCCATTTTTTTCGCAAGTTCCATTTATGTTTCACAAGGGTTATCATGCAGCTTATGATTTCTATCCATCAGAAGAACAATGTAAAGATTTAAAAAATAGAAATATCAAATTTGTGGTAGTTGATAATAATAGAAATGATATGCCTAAATACATAATAAATGATACAACAATAAGGATAATAAAAAATATTTATTGGTAAAAAAATATTTTATTTTAAAAGCAATTCCTTAAAATGTTTATTTACTAATTTTACAGAAAAATAAAAGCCAAATAATTATGATATTAAGTAATAGAAATTTTTCGGAAACAGAAATTCAAAACAAACTTCAAGATATTTATAAAAAGCCATTTGCAAAATTAACCGATAACGATGCATATAAACTTGCTCTTAACGTAATTGATTTAACCACCTTAGAAGGTTCGGATACACAT
>CAZRCF010000500.1:0-1938 GCA_964598505.1 uncultured Lentimicrobiaceae bacterium
CGATAATTATTTGTAGAATCTTTTTTTATGATATTGATATTGCAGTTAGAAAGTGTAATATCTTTAATTGAAATTCGCCCAAAAAGAATTCTCCATAAACTAACTTTTACTGAAAGCAAATCGGCATTCAGCAATGGTGGAGCATTGTTTTCCGAAAGTTTTAACCCATGAAATGTAATCTTGGAAAAGCCACTAAAAGTTACATCTTTATAAGTAAATTCGGCATTATGTTCTTTGTTAAATCTATCAATTTTTGAATTAAAATAGCTTCTAAATATTGGCTCGCGAACAAAAATAAAAATAATTAACAGTAAAATAAATATTGAAAAAAACCATGAAAAATAGCCATAAGGTCTTTTATAAGCCTTTTTTATATCATTTATAAGTTGATACCTGCTTTTCATCTGCGAAAATGTTTTAACTTATCTTTTACTATTGAAATATCTTTTAACGAAATTGTAAAATCAATAGCTTTTGATTTTGTAACTATAATAAAAACGATAAGTTGATACAACATTGAGAAAAAATATGAAGAAGAAGATATTATACCGGCATAACAAATACCTTTAATAGCACTTTCATTAAAGGCATTAGGTAAAATAATTAAACTTGCAACAACAGTGAAAACCAAACCAATACCCGAACTAATAGTATTGTGAAAATATTTACCATTACCCGAAAAGAAATGGCTTAAAACAATTGAAATTGAAAATGTAGAAATACCCACACCTAATGCTAATATTGCAGTTTTAATACCTATAAATTGATTTCCGAAAATATAAAGAAACATACTTTCGGGAAGTAGAATTAATAATAAAACTGATAGAAAACTAAATAAAAAAGCTACTTTAACAAAAGCTAATGTTATTTGACGGCTATATTCTTTTGAGGTTGATTGAGCTACTTTTGAGTATTCAATAACTGCTAAACTTCTTGGTATAAGCCATATTCCCTCCGATAATTTTGTAGCGGTATCAAAAATACCAACTACCGAAAGCGAACTATATGTATTTATAAAGAAATATGATAACCGATAATTAAAAAGCTGCATTATCGATGCTAAACCTATAAAAAAACCATACTTAAACATAACCTTTAAAATAGTTATGAAATTATAATCATTGTTAATTTTAAAATATTGATAAACAGCTAAAAAACTCGAAACTGCAACTAAAGAAAATGATATATAAATTGAAATAATATAAACAAAAACTCCTTTTATATTTGTAAAATAGTTTATAAAAATAATTGAAATAAGAATAAAAACTACCTGTGATACAGAAATTAAATTGTATAATCGAATCCTCTGTTTTGATATTAAAAGTGATGTTGAAAAGCTATAAACAGTTAATATCAGCGAAAGTATTGCAACATGAATTTCAAGCCCTTTAGGTATAGAATTAGTATAAAATAATATTATAGTTACAATTATTGAACAAAAAATCGACCATCCTATTGAAATATAAAAAATTGGACGAACAGGATAGCGTGAAAAAAGATAAATTAAAGCCCCACCTCCCGAAAAATTTGAAATCAGCTGTATAATTGATACTGCCAACATTAATAAACCTATTGTACCTACGCCATTAGTGCCAAAAAATCGGGCATTAACAACTACTATAATTAATGTTATAATAGCAGTTAGAACTTTAGCAAGCATAGTTCCAACAATTAATCGTAGCATAAGTTAGTTTAAATTATTATTAAATATCAACTTTATATTTACACAAAAGTAAACATTGTTTTGATTTTATCAATATTTTATTGAAAAAACAATTTATCTTTGCAGTAATTGAATTAAAAAATTGAATTTTTGAACTTAAATTTTTAATTTATGGAACTGTTTTTAGCACTTTTTTATACATTTATTTTTTGGATAATTATTCGCAACCATAGATTTTTTCGTATTGAAGGTATTAGAAAAGAAGCTCTTAAAAA
>CAZRCF010000501.1:0-1936 GCA_964598505.1 uncultured Lentimicrobiaceae bacterium
GGTCATTTGCTTGGAGCTGCAGCTGCTATTGAAGCTGTTGCTGCAATAATGGCAATAAAAAATGATATTATTCCTCCAACAATAAATCATTTTACCGATGATCCTGAAATTGATAATAAATTAAATTTTACTTTTAACAAACCTCAAAAACGCATTGTAAACTATGCTTTATCAAACGCTTTTGGTTTTGGAGGTCATAACACTTCTTTGTTATTCAAAAAATTCTTGGAATAATTCTCTGTTTTGAATAAAATAATTTGCTCAATAAAGTATTACTTTTCTAATGATAAGGAACTTTATCAATATTTGAAAAATGTTTTTGGAATTACTCCCAAAAACATTTTTCTTTATAAATTAGCCTTTACTCATAAATCGGCATCTGTTGAATCGTTTCGAGGAAACAAAATTAATAACGAACGTCTGGAATACCTTGGTGATGCTATTTTAGGAGCTATTGTTGCCGAATATTTGTATAAAAAATATCCATGCAATGATGAAGGATTTCTTACTCAAATGAGATCAAAAATCGTTAGTAGAGCTAATTTGAATAGATTAGCTAATAAACTAGGCATGGATGAAATTATTCAAAAAGAAAACAAAAAAATTAATCACCATACATCAATTCGTGGCGATGCTTTTGAAGCTTTTGTTGGGGCTGTTTTTATTGATAAAGGTTACGATTATACTAGAAAAATAATTCTTAGGAAAGTGATTTTAAATTTATTAAATATGGAAGAAATTATTTCAACAGAAGTTAATTTTAAAAGTAAACTAATTGAAATAATTCAGAAAGAAAAACGCACAATTGAATATAATGTTGTAGATAAAGTTGATGTTGGTCATAGAAAACAATATGTGGTAGAAGTATTAATTGATGGAGAATCAAAAGGAAGTGGAATCGACTATTCAATTAAAGGAGCCGAGCAAGTTGCATCTAAAAACGCTTACAATTTGCTTTATAGTTAAAGTAAATATTTAAATAAAACTTATCAACAACCAGCATTTTATAAGTTTTATAATTAAAAATATTTTTAATTATAAAACTTATTATTTTTGATAATATCGAAAAAGATAAAATCAAAATTAAAATGCGTTACAAACATGTAGAGTTTCCTTCCGATTATAAATACTTAGTAGTTGCTTTCAATACACCTATTGACGATTATCGTTTAACTTTACTTATAAATAAAGTTCTTAATATTAATTTGTCTTATATTAACTTTTTAAATTCGGAAACATCAGATGGTCATATTTTTAAATTTCCAATTTTCTTTTTTGAAGATGAAGTAAAAAAGAATACATTTTATTTAATTAATAATTTTGGACAAGGAAATTCACAATTAAATAGTCAAATAAATTTTAATTTGTTTTCCGAAAAAGCCGAAAAATTATCAATTAAACTTATTGGTAAACGTAAAAAATCAATATATTTTTTAGATAATATTGTACCAGATTACACCTTTATTATTGGTTATCCACCTTGCCAAAGTTATCCATTAAATATTGATAGTAAGTTGAAAAGCATTAAAAGTGTTCAGTCAATTAATATATTTAATATTTCAGATATCAGCAATTATAACCAATTATTATCTGAAATAGAGCTACTTTTAATTGAACACAATCGTGAATGGAACAACCTAAGTAAGCATAGAATTTCATTATTAAAACAAAATAATAATGAAAAAGAGGATAAACAAATTGAGAAAATAGTTTATTTTAATTTGAAAAAAAATGACTGATTAGCTAAAAGTGGTTCAAGCAGTTATTTTTTGAGAAGATAAATAGAAGATTTTATAAATTTACGATAAATAAATTAAAAAAGCCAGTATAAATTTTCTATACTGGCTTCATAAATTATATCTATGTGAACTAAATTTTATCAGCTAAATCTTCATCAATTAAAACTCTACCACAATATTCGCAAACAATAATTTTT
>CAZRCF010000502.1:0-1935 GCA_964598505.1 uncultured Lentimicrobiaceae bacterium
TGAAAAACTAATTAAAGCAGTTGTTGCTAAGATACCTTTTTATAAAGATTAATTTGTAGTTTATACAATAAGTGTTGAGCGAAGTAATATAAACTTCGCTCAACTTATATTTGAGGGTTAAAACTTCAAATTTCAAAAATAAATTGACAAACAAAGTAATTAAAAATTCAATTTTCTCAATAAATATTAAACCGATTTTGATTGTTAATGTTTATTTTTCTAAAAAAAATATGTAAGTTTGTAAAAAAAATATATGCCAACTTTAGAAGTTTGCTTTACCCCAGATTTGTATAGTAATAAACACACCGAAGACAAACATGTTACTATTGTTATTGATGTGCTTAGAGCCACAACAGCTATGTGTACAGCTCTTGAATATGGTATAAAAGCAATAATTCCTGTGGCAGAAATCGAAGAGCTTAAAAGTTTAAAGAAACTAGGATATTTAATTGCTTCCGAACGCGAAGGATTAAAACTTAGTTTTGCCGATTTTGGCAATTCACCTTTTGATTTTATGAACAGTGATTTAAAAGGTCAAATAATTGCATATAGCACTACAAATGGAACACGAGCTATTGATATGATTACAGAAGGTTCTTCAGAAATATATATTGCAGCATATTCAAACATTAGTGCAATGTGTGATTTTTTAATTTCAAAAAATGAAAACGTTGTAATTGTATGTTCCGGCTGGAAAAATAAGTTTTCTCTCGAAGATGCTTTAATTTCTGGTGCTTTTTGTGAAATGTTACTTAAAAATGGAAAGTTTACAACAATTTGTGACTCATCAACTGCATCAATCGGCTTATGGAATTTAGCTAAAAATGATATAATCGAATATTCAAAAAAATGTATTCATAGCCAACGATTGAAAAAATTAAAACTAGATGACTGTATTGAATATTGTTTTACTGCCGATACAACAAAAGTTGTTCCAATGGTTATTGATGGTATGATTCAAAACATTAAATAATAAAAATAAATTTTTACGTTAATATAGTTTAGTATTGAAAATTAAAAAAATAAATATTTCAATGAAATTTTTAAAACATATAGTACTGATTTCAATTGTTTTATCAAGTATAAACATTTATTCTCAAGTTTACAGCAGATTTGAAGATTGGATAGTTGGAGCAAATGCCGGTATTAATACTTTTTGGGGCGATGTTACAGATAATGAAAACCATTTTATACCTGCCGGACCATTTCAAAAAGGTTTTTATAACGATAGAAATCCAATGTGGTTCTTCTCGTTAGGTAAAAGCATCACGCCAACTTACTCACTAAAATTCCAGACCGCCTTTTGTAATTTTTCAAGTAATAGCAGTGCTGATAAGAAATATATGAAAGGAAATCTTCAAGATTTTTCATTAATATTTTCCTACGATTTCCTTGATTTATTTACAAAATCCAAAAAATCGGATTGGGATATATACGGATTTGCAGGTATTGGATTATGTCGGTTGCGTTCAGTATTATACAATTCAATAAATAACGAAATTATAAGTTTTTCGCCTAACGACTCAAATAAGTATTTTTCAGATAGGTATCTTGTAGTTACATCAATTCCTATTGGAGTTGGAGTTAATTATAAAATTAACAAACACTGGGTTTTGAATTTTGAAACTTCAATGCGTTATTATGGTGATAAACTTGATGCTGATTATATTGATAAGCGTTCGGCTGAAGGGCTTAGTTATTCTTCCATTGGTATAATTTATCATTTTAACTTGCCACGTGGTGGTTCATTTTTTAACAGAAGCATTAATCATTCATTTGATGCTCAAAAAGATAATACAGCAAAAGTTTACAGAAAAAAAAGATCAAATGGCTCTATTGCTTCCGACCCCCAAAAAAATAGACTTAATAAAAGAAGTCCAGTGAAAAATAAAATTAAACGTAAAAAACTGTTTTTTAAAACTCCGAAGTAAAAAC
>CAZRCF010000503.1:0-1929 GCA_964598505.1 uncultured Lentimicrobiaceae bacterium
GGAACAAATGCAATAAATACTAAAGACAAAAAAGATTTAGTTATTCATTTGGGCAAATCTACTGATAGCCAAGTTGGTGTTATTATTGAAGCCAAGCGACCAACAAATATTGCCGAAATGATTTCGGTTGATAGTCCTAACAGAAAGGCTTTACATGAATTAATTCTCTATTATCTTGATGAAAGAAACAGTATTGGCAACGTTGAATTAAAACAATTAGTAATAACCAATATTAACGAATGGTATATATTTGATGCTAATTTTTTTGATAGAAATATCTATCGAAATGCTCAAATAAAAAAACTTTACGAAACAAAAATCAACGACAAAAAAGATAATCCATTTTTTTATGAAGAAATTGCTAAAATTATCAATAAATTAGATATTGAAATTCCATGTATTTACTTCGATATTAGAAAATATAATACCATTTTAAGAAACACTAATAAAGATGATGATCGTGAATTAATTGCACTACAAAGAGTACTTTCGCCACAACATTTATTAAAAATTGTATCGTCAAACGATAGCAATTCGCTAAACGAAAGGTTTTACAAAGAATTGCTTCATATTATGGGACTTGAAGAAACTAAAGATGGTTCAAAAAACATTATTAGAAGAAAAATTGAAAATCGTGATGCTGCTTCTCTTATCGAATTAACAATTGATGCAATTAATACTGAGAATAAAATTAGTTATCTAACTAACCATTCAAATTACGGAGAATACGATGAAGAAATAGTTTTTAATGTTGCTTTAGAACTTTGTATTACATGGATAAATAGAATTTTGTTTTTAAAATTATTAGAAGGACAATTAAAAACCTACCACCAAAGTGATAAAAATTATCTTTTTTTAAATACAGATAAAATTAATGATTTTGATGAACTTTTTAAGTTATTTCACAAAGTATTAGCAGTAAATATTAGCGACCGAACCGAAGCTATAAACAAGAAATACAGTAAAGTTCCATACTTAAATAGCTCGCTTTTTGAAATTAGTGAATTGGAAAATGAAATTATTAAAATTAATTCACTTGATAACGATGCAAAATTAGAACTATACAACACAACTATATTAAAAGAGAGTAAAAAGTCTGTTTATAAAATATCTACACTCGAATATTTATTAAAATTTTTAGATTCTTATGATTTTGCAAGCGAAGGAAATGAAGATATTCAAGATGAAAGCAAATCGCTTATTAATGCTTCGGTTTTAGGTAAGGTTTTTGAAAAAATTAACGGATACAAAGACGGCTCAATATATACTCCGGCATTTATTACAATGTATATGTGCAAAGAGTCGATACGTTTAGCTATTTTAGAAAAATTTAATGAAGTTAAGCATTGGAAAATAAAGAATTTTGAAGATATTTATAATAAAATTGAAGATAAAAAAGAGGCAAATATTATAATTAATTCATTAAAAATTTGCGACCCTGCTGTTGGTTCAGGGCACTTCTTGGTTTCGGCATTAAACGAAATAATTGCAATAAAATGCGAATTAGGAATTTTAATGGACGAGCATGGAATGACTTTAAGAAATTACAGAGCCGAAGTAATTGATGATGAGTTGAATATAATTGATGAAAATGAAAACACGTTTATATACAACTACAAAAACAAAGAAAGTAATCGAGTTCAGAAAACACTTTTTCACGAAAAACAAGCTATAATTGAAAATTGCCTTTTTGGTGTTGATATTAATCCAAATTCTGTAAAAATTTGTCGTTTGCGTTTGTGGATTGAACTACTGAAAAACGCTTATTATAAAGAAGAATCAAAATATACAGAACTTGAAACATTACCAAATATTGACATTAATATTAAATGTGGTAATAGCTTGCTAAGCCGTTTTGATATAAATATCAACTTAAAGCAAATAGTTAAAAGTACTAAATGGACAATTTTTTCATACTTAAATGCGGTT
>CAZRCF010000504.1:0-1925 GCA_964598505.1 uncultured Lentimicrobiaceae bacterium
ATTTTATCAGTTCGTTCTTTCATGCCAAATAAACACGAAATAAGTGCTTCTTTTGTTAGTGATTTTGCTTTTTCTTGTAACCAAATAATTTCAGTAGCAAATGTTTCTCTATTGCATTCTGCAAAGAGGTTTGGAATAAAATTGAAAATATAGTTTTCTTTGTTAAGTTTAATTATTTCTGCTGCTCTTTCTCTTCCAAGTTTAGCTTCTGGTGTGTCGGCAATAGCATTTGAATGAAATAATCCAAGTCCAACTAGCTCATTTTCGTATTTTTCGGCAAAAGACAAACCTATATAACCTCCCATTGAATGACCAATAAGAACATATTTTTCGGAAATAATGGTATTTATTAATTTATGAACATGTTCTGCCATAATTTCCATAGTTTGAACTTCAGAAATTATTTCACTTTCGCCATGCCCTGGTAATTCGATACATATTACCTTATTTGTTTTACTAAGTTTGCAGCTAAATTGTTCCCAAATTTCGATACACTCAACAAAGCCGTGTAAAAGTACAATAATAGCACCTTCACCTTCAATACTATATCTTATATTTTTGTCATTTATTTTAGCACTTCTAATATTCATAATTTTAACGGTGTTTTACATAAAACAAAATATTTTTTATATAATTACTCATCATTATCAACTTTTTTAATTTTCCGAGCTTCCTTTTTTTCATTAATAATATAAATTAATCTAAAGGTTAGCAAGTTATTATATTGATTTCTAATTTTATCAACTTTCTGATAAACTACATTTTCCCTAATTGGAACTAAAGAGTACGCATAACGAAAATTAAACTTTAGTTGTTGCCAAATTCTAAACCGAACATCAACTAAAATATTAAAATCATCTCTTTTATATGGATTATTTGTAATTGTAGTCGATTGAACACGATCACCATTCATATATTCTTTCACATTAATCATGCGCGCCCAAGATAAACCAAGTCCAAAAGTCCAAGTCTCTTTATCTTCTAAATGAATCATAACAGGTACTTCCAAATAATCTAAAAACAGACGATATTTCCAACCGGTTTCAAAAGTATCAACTGCTGTTTTGCTTTGTTGCGATCCTTTTTGACTATATAGTAACTCTGTACTAATCATCCATTTTTTATTTTTACTTATAGGAAAAATAACTCCCAAGCCTGCATTACCGCCCCAACGTTTATATCCATATACCTCATCACCATCTACTTGTGAAATATTAGTTCCTGCAATAATTTGAGCTTTAAAAACTTGAGCACAAACATTAAAATAAAATGATGTGATTAATATTAATACAATAAAAAGTGATTTTTTCATTTATAATAAATTATTGCATAGCTTCTTTAATACTTAAACCTATTCTCTTTCTATCAATTTCGATAGATAGAACCTTAACGAGAACTTTCTGATTTAATTTTATCAGGTCGTTTGGATCTTTAACATATTGATTTGCAATATGGCTAATATGCACAAAACCATCTTGATGAACACCAATATCAACAAAAAGTCCAAAATTTGTAATATTTGTAACAATGCCCGGCAAAACCATTCCTATTGATAAATCTTGCATACTGTGTACGCGATTATCAAATTCAAACATATCAAATTTTGCACGTGGGTCTCTACCAGGTTTCGATAATTCGTGCATAATATCATTAAGAGTCGGTAATCCAATTTTTGATGTTACAAAATTATTTATATCAATTTGTTTCCGTATCGATTCGTTGCTAATTAAATCGTTAATAGAACAATTTTGTTTTTTTGCCATAAGCTCAACAATTTCATAGCTTTCGGGGTGAACAGCACTTTTATCTAAAGGATTTTTCGAATCACGAATTCTAAGAAATCCTGCTGCTTGCTCAAAAGCTTTGTCGCCAAAACGTGGCACTTTTTTCAGCTCATTTCTTGCCGAAAAAGCGCCATTTTCATT
>CAZRCF010000505.1:0-1909 GCA_964598505.1 uncultured Lentimicrobiaceae bacterium
CAATCATTTGAAGAGCTAAAATTGCAGCATTTCGAGCACCATCAATTGCAACAGTAGCAACAGGAATTCCGGCAGGCATTTGAACTATTGATAAAAGCGAATCCCAACCATCAATTGAATTTGAAGATTTGATAGGCACTCCAATAACAGGAATTGCGGTCATTGAAGCAACAACACCAGGCAAATGTGCTGCCCCACCTGCCCCAGCAATAATAACTTTTACTCCATTTTGGTGTGCATTTATAGCAAATTCGGCAACTAACTCAGGTGTGCGATGAGCCGATAAAGCATAAACTTCAAATGGAATGTTCATCTCTTCTAAAAAATTCATAGCATCTTCCATTACTTTTAAATCGGAAGTGCTGCCCATAATAATACTTACAATTGGTTTCATAATTAATTGGTTTAATTTAGTTTAATTTTATTTTGGAATTGATAATACTTATTTTTCTTGATAACTTATTTTATTTTTTTCTTGATAATTATGATATAAAGAATATATAATTCCATCTACAAGTCCAATTTTTGGAATAAATATTTTGTCTATATTGATTACTTTATTTATAAAAAGGAATATTTTTGCAGCCGGAACAATAACATCGGCTCTATCGGGACGCAGCCCCAAAACCGATATTCTATCGTTTAAACTATATTTTTGTAATTCGATATAACCTTTGTTGATTTTCGAGAACGAGACAAATTCATCACTTTCAGAACCATATAGTTTTTTAATTTTATTAATGTTTCCGCCAGAACCAACAAGATGTAATTGCGAATAAATTGACTTAAATTGCGAAAGCCATTGTTGCATTTTATCCCATTCAAAATCGGAAACCGAATTATTTAACAATCGAATTGTGCCAATATTAAATGAATTGGAAGCTATTAGTTTATCATTATGCAAAACTGAAATTTCGGTGCTGCCACCACCGACATCAATAAACATAATGTAAGGTATATTAGGATTTGTAAAAGCTTCATTGTTAGCTGTTATATATTTTGCTTCAACTATTCCATCGATAATTTCTAACTCCACATTGGTTTCATCTTTTATAATTTTGATAACTTCAGTATTGTTTTCAGCTTCTCGCATAGCCGATGTAGCACAGGCTTTATATGAAATTGGTTTGTAAACATCAATTAATAGCTTAAATGCTTTAATAGTATTTAGTAAATCATCAATTTTTTCGTTGGAAAGGTAACCTGAATCAAAAACATCAAATCCAAGGCGTAAAGGAATACGAATAAGTGATGCTTTTTCGGCTTTGGGTTTGTTGCCAATTTCTGTAACATTAGAAAACAGAAGACGCCCGGCATTTGAGCCAATATCAATTGCGGCAAATAACATATATTAAGTTTTTGATTTATTTTTTAAATAAGAATATATTTCATATTGAGCCCTTACAGGATTTTCATTATCAATTTTACGATAAATATTATTATATGAATCGGAGAAAAGTCGCATTTTTTGATTATCGGCAATATTGATTTTCAGAATATTAATTATATCTTGTTTAATCACAGGGTCAATAATTGGGCATGCAACTTCAAATCGATTATCGAAATTTCTAATCATCCAATCGGACGAGGAGATATACAATTTTGTATCGCCATTATTGCAAAAACAGTAAACTCTTGAATGTTCAAGAAATCTATCAACAATTGAAAATGCTTCAATATTTTCACTCATATTTTTAACACTTGGCACAAGAACGCAAATACCACGAACAATTAAAGTGATTTTTACACCTGCATTACTTGCTTCATAAAGCTTGTTTATAGCAGTTGTATCAACCAAATTATTGAGTTTAATAATTGCCCAAGCTTCGTTGCCGTTTTTTGCATTTTCAATTTCGTGGTCGAGCATTTTTAATACAAATTTTCGCATCGAAAATGGTGCTACTACTAA
>CAZRCF010000506.1:0-1906 GCA_964598505.1 uncultured Lentimicrobiaceae bacterium
TTCGCAACCATAGATTTTTTCGTATTGAAGGTATTAGAAAAGAAGCTCTTAAAAAGGTTTTTTTACTGAAAGTTTTTATTGCTTTTGCAACTATTTTAGTTTATAAGTATTATTTTAACAATAATTCTTTCAGTTCGTTAACTAATTTTAGTGACGGCAAAATAATGGCTAACGCAATACTAAATAACCCATTAGATTTTTTTAAAATGCTTTTCGGTTTCGCTGACGAAACTACTTATATCCAAACTACCTATTACCAAAATATGATAAATTGGGCTTCCGGAAATAAATCACTTTTTTTTGAAAACAACCATTTACTAATTCGGGTAAATTCAATATTAATGTTTTTATCGTTTGGTTTTTATTATGTTCAAGTAGTAATATTCTGTTTTATCTCATTTATTGGATTAACAGCACTTTATAAATATCTTCTTCGCTTTTCGGTAAATAGCAAATTTGGTATATTTATAGCAGTTTTTTTATTGCCAACCGTATTAATTTTTAATTCCGGTATTTTTGATGTTTTAATTATATTTTTTGCTATCGGAATGTTGCTTTTTAGTATTGAAAAACTTAGAAAAGAAGTTAATATTAAATCAATTTTATGGATTTTATTATGTTTAATTTTATTAATCGAATCAAGCAAAGTTCTTTTTTTGTTAATCCTTCCATTAATTATTTCACAGCAAATTATAAATTATTTTAAAAATATTAAAGTTTGGAGTACATATTTATTTGTAAATGCGTTTTTTATTATAGTTTATTCTTTGGTTTTATTTTTTATTTACGATAAAAATATTTTCGATTTTATAATAAATATGCCTGATTATATGATAAATACCTTAGGTAAACCAATACCATTTATTGATAAATCAATTTCATTTTTTCCATCAATAATTGAGAATATTATTATATTATTATTTATATTTTTAAGAATAAAATTTCCTGCAAAAAATAGTAAAAACGAAAAATCGATAGTGAATTTCTCGTTATGGTTTGTAGTTTTAATGTTAATTTTTATTGGAATTACAACAACCGAATTAAACACTATTTTGAAATTAAAAACAGTTGTATTGCCATTTATTTTTACAATTTTTGCTATAGGAATCGACAGAAAAAAATGTTTATCAAAACTTGCAAAACTTCAAAAGTACATTACAAAATTTGAACGGAAAATTATTTATAGAACTGTTATATAGAGTTTTAGGAGTTGCTTTTCCCCATTTTAAATTTTAGTTTATCTGCCTTTTATAAATATCACTAAATATTCACTGCACTTTTTGAGGTTTTAATACCGTTTTTTCTCCGCAAGAGTCTTTTTGGTCAATATTAGGTAAAGGGAATTTGATACAGAATTATTACTTAACCGATTCAAGTAAATACTCGCCAGCACTATTAATTTTTTGATGAGCAATTAATATTGTAACAAATCCAATAAGTGCAATACCTCCTCCAATAAATGGAGTTACAGGAACAACGAAAATCAATGCGGTTCCTAATAATCCAAAAAAAGTTCCAGTATTATATATTGATGTAAACTTTTTCAGTTCTATACCGCATTTCTTAATTATAATATTTTTTGAGGCTATCTCATCTGAAATCAAAATATCCCTTAAATTATTATCTATTTCGTACATTGTACTATTTTTATCAATTTGCTTTTTCAATTTTGAAAACAATACTTCAGGTTTACTATCTTTATCAATAATAAAACTTTTAATTTGCACCAGAAAAATAGATTTATTTCTAATAATATTTTTAATTTCTACATCATAAAACACACTATTGTTGTCAACCAAAGTAATTTTACAGTTTATAGTGTCATCTTTTAATGTTATGATTTTATCTTTGAAATTTTGAGCATTAGAAAGTAACCATAAATTTGTTAAAAGTATTAATACTGTTT
>CAZRCF010000507.1:0-1905 GCA_964598505.1 uncultured Lentimicrobiaceae bacterium
ATTAACAATAGCACAATTAAAAGCTCGCCATACAGCAGGAGTTTTAGATAGCATTAAAACAAATATTGTTATATCGGGTATTGTTACTGGTAACGACCAATTTGGAAATATATATAAAACCTTATATATTCAAGATTCTACAAGTGGAATAGTACTTTCGGTAAACAAAACAAGTTTATACAACGAATATAAACAAGGACAAAAAGTTTATATAAGATGCCGTAATTTAGTGCTTGGCGATTATGGTGGCACTCCCCAATTAGGTGCTGTTTATATGGGTGGCACAGGTCAATTACCTGATATTTCGGTGCAAAATCATTTTTTTAAAGATGGTTTGCCAGGTGCTGTTCCTGCTCCAAAATCAATTCGTATAGCAGCTGATTTAAACGATGCCAATTTGTCGTTATTAGTTCGTTTAGACTCTTGTTCATTCTCAGAATCTGGATTGCCTTATGTTATTGGTGATGTTACTACTGATAGGAGTTTGAAAATTAAAGACGGCACTACAATTACTGTAAGAACTAGTAATTACGCAGCATTTAAAAACACAATAATGCCTGCTGGAAAAGGTACAGTTATTGGTCTTTTGGGTGTTTATAATGGCACTTACCAACTTGTTATCCGTAATACAAACGATGTATTTGGTTTTGTACCACCTGTAGCTGATGCAGTTTTTGCCACCGACCCATTATCATGGGCTACTCCAAATACTTGGACAACACAAAATGTTTCAGGTGCTCAAGTTTGGAGTTACGACGCAAGTTATAAATGTATGAAAGTTAGCGGATATGCTGGTAGTAATTATGAAAATGAAGATTGGTTGATTTCTCCTTCCTATAACACTTCAAACATAAATAGCGCAATTTTATCATTCGACCAAGCAGCTAAATACGGTTCTCCATCAACAGAATTACATCTGATGATTTCTACCGATTATAATGGTTCAAATTTTTCAACTGCAACATGGACAGAATTAACAGTTCCAAACTGGCCTTCGGGAGCCGATTGGACTTTTATTAGTTCTGGCGATATTGACCTTGCTGCTTATTTGGGACAAAGCAATATCCATATAGCTTTTAAATACACAAGTACAACCTCAAGTGGTTCAACTTGGGAAATTAAAGGATTAAGTATTAGAAGATAATTATAATTTGTATAACATTTAACACTCCCGTTTTGCACAGCAAAACGGGAGTGTTTGTTTTAAAAAAATATTTCTGTTATTTAATATATAATAAAATTGCAAAAAACAAATCAATGATGATATGGTTCTCCTTTTAATATAGTCATTGAGCGATATAGCTGCTCTAAAAAAATAAGTTGCACCATTTGATGCGAAAAAGTCATTCGCGATAAACTAAGCAATGAATTTGCTCTATTGTACACTGCTTTGCTAAAGCCATAAGGTCCGCCACTTACAAAAATAAGTCGTTTTATTCCCGATAACATTCGCTGTTGCACAAACTTTGAAAAATCAACCGACGAGTATTCTTTGCCTGTTTCATCAAGCAGAACTACAAAATCCGAAGTTGTTAATTTCGCTAAAATTTTTTCTCCTTCTTTTTCTTTTTGTTGGTCTTCAGTGAGTGATTTTGTATTTTTTAGGGATGGAATTATCTGGTGTTGAAAATTCAAATAATGTTTTAACCGGTTTCGGTAAATCTCGCTACCAGTTTCAATATACGCATCATCAGGCTGGGCAAAAGAGATAAAAATTGAATTCATTGGTTTAATTTTAAAATCGTTAAGTCGTATGTTGATTTTTTTTCACCACCAAGTTGATAAAACGCTAAGTTTCTTTCTCAGTGCAGTTTCTGCCACCGTTCACCATGCACCGGTTACCGGTTGCCATTAACAATTATTTTCAAAATCTAATCAATTCGTTATAAATTTCAAGTGCAAAAG
>CAZRCF010000508.1:0-1903 GCA_964598505.1 uncultured Lentimicrobiaceae bacterium
ACTTCATTATCACATTAACGCATCAGCACATTATCGCATTATCAAATCACTTCCAACTTCCAGCTTCCCACTTCCCCATTATTTTACAGTATATCGTCCATCAATAGTTGGATTAATAGTCCCTTTTTTGCCATCTTCTTTTAAATATTCAATTATTAAATCTCTTATCATATAATCTAAAGTAACTATTTTAAGAGCTTTTTTAAAAAAGCACATCCCATCATTTCCCATTGATAAATAGTCGTTTGTAATGATATTGTATGTTTTATTTTTATCAAAAGGTTGATTATTGATAGTTATATTTGTAGGTGTTTTATTTTCAACAATTAATCGGCAATTTGCAATTGGATGACCTTCGTTTTTTTCGGCTAAAAACTTAAAAAGGTCGTAAGTGTCTTCTCCTGAAAGTGTTATAATACAGATTTTATTATCAAAAGGCATTAATTCGTATATATTTCCAACAGTAATACTACCTTTTGGAAGTCCTTTTCGTAATCCTCCATGATTTAAAATACAAATATCAATTTTAAAGTAGTTTGCTGGTCGATAATATTGTTTACCTTTATTAAAAACAATGTCTGCAACAAGATTATTAAGTGTGCCTTCTGGAATGTTTTTGTCAATTGCCGATTCGCTTTGAGCAATAACTTCATTCATTTGAGCATCTATTTTATTTTTGTAAATAGATATATATGAAGCTATTGAAGTATCGGGGTTAATTGCATTTTCTTTTGTAACCCGAATACTTTCATATTTTTGAATTACTACGTTATATTTTGGGGTACAGCTATTTACAGCTAAAAATAATACAACTATTTGAAGTATTAAAATTAATGATTTGTTCTTATATATTTTTTTCATTTTTAATGTGGTATTATTTTTTAATATGTTTTAATAAATTGAATATCAATATCTCCAATATCGAAAATTGCATCATAAATTCTAACCGATTCGGTTTTTACTACACAAAATTGAATATTGCAATCTTCATTAAACTGGTTTTCAATAATTTCAATTGAATTATTTTTTAAGCAATTCATAACGTTATTCATTTTTGCATATTGAAAATGAATTTTATATAAATCGCGAATTGGTTTGGTTTCAATTTTGTTGTTTCTAATTGTTTCAAAAGCAGCAGTTTTGTATGCACTAATCAATCCTCCAACCCCAAGTTTAACACCACCAAAATATCGCACAACAACTACAAGCGTATTTGTTAAATCGCTTGAAAGCAATTGTCCATAAATTGGTCTCCCGGCAGTTCCCGAAGGCTCTCCATCATCATTAAAACGAAATACAGATTTATCCCAACCCAAACGATAAGCATAACAATGATGGCGAGCATCAAAATAGTCTTTACGCAGTTTTGCAAGTATATCTTTTACTTCTGTTTCAGATTTTACATGAAAACAAAATCCTAAAAATTTACTGCCTTTTTCGCGGTAAATTCCTTCAGAGTTTTGGCTAACAGTATTATACGATTCGTCGAACATTAGTATTAATTTATTTAGTAAAAGTAGTAAAAAATCCATATTTTACAAAATAGAGGTTAATTTGTTTTTTATTTTTTTATAATATGATTTAATTATATTGCAAATACTATATTGCAAAAAAAACTGTAACTTTGCAAGTTAAAAAACAAAATAAAAAAATGGAAAACATATATTCAAAAATTAAGGAATTATCGGAAAAATATAGTGATTATACCGCTGAAAATTTATCAAAATTAGTTAAAATAAAATCATTAAGCACTCAAGAAAAAGATGTTCAAATGGAATTAAAACGCCAAATGGAGGAAGCTGGATTTGATGAAGTAAAAATTGATGGATTGGGCAATGTAATTGGTAGAATTGGAAACGGGAAAAAAATTCTTGCTTTCGATGGACACATGGATACAGTTGAT
>CAZRCF010000509.1:0-1898 GCA_964598505.1 uncultured Lentimicrobiaceae bacterium
ATGATGCAAGTGGCTCTAAAACAATTCCTTCGAGTTCGAGTCCGGCTTTTTTTACGCATCGAACAATATTGTGAATAGCACTAACATTTCCGGTAATTATATGAAAATTTGCTCCAAGTTCTACTCCTGCCATTCCAATTGGTTCGCGAATTCCACTTTCTCCATCAATTATAAATTCTTGTGGAATAACATCAATTATTTGTTCGCCCGGTTTAACAACTAATTTGTACATATTTTCGGTTAGTTGCTTTATATCTAAAGCGGTAATTTCTTCCTCAATATTTGAACGTAAAAAGCTGCCTCTGTGCTGAATACTTTTGATATGTTGCCCCGCAATACCAACAATTACCGACCCAATTTCAACACCCGATTTTCGTTCAGCTTCCTGAACAGCCATTTTAATTGAGGTTACTGTTTTTTCAATATTTGCTACTTGTCCACGCATTACACCTGTTGATTCGGCTTTGCCAAAACCTAAAATTTCGATGTTTCCGTTTTTATCTTTGCGACCAACAATTGCAGCAATTTTGGTCGTTCCAATGTCGAGACCAACAATAATTTCTGAATTTTCCATATATATTTTCCTTTCTATATTATTTCAATTTTTTTGTACAAATTACTTGATTACTATATTTTAAATTTATTATCGAATATTTATTCCAACCAACTTTACTAAAAACATCTTGATATATTGCATTTAATTTTTTAAATTTTTGATTAATATTATCAATATTTCCAAATATAATTAGTTGATTACCAACTCTTGGAACTAATTCAATGTCTCCTTTTTGATTTATATAAATTTCATCAATTTGTGCTTTCAAAAATGGGTCGGTATTTATAAATTTGGTTAAGTACCATAATTTGAATAAAATACTTCGTTTAATTAATGTATCAGTATTTTCCGAGTTTTCTTTTTTCAAATCTAATGATACATTATAAATATCATTAATATTTCCATTAGCAATTAATACTCGTTCGCTGCCATGCTCGGAAACAGGCATTAACGTGCCTTCGGTTGTAATATAAAACTGTTGTCCGATCTTATTATATACTTTTAGCAATGGTTTTTTTTGTTTTACTTTTACATTTAACTCTCCCGAAATATCGGTGCTTATATCGGCTTGGCTAATAAATGGATTTCGATGAAGCATTGTTTCCATATTTTGAACATCAATTTCATTTAGTCTCTGACCTTCAGGATTTCCAAAGAGGCTTATTATATTTGCTTTAACTTCATCGGCAGTTACAAAAACTGTTGCACTATCATATTGGATTTCAATATTTAGTTTATTACAAGTTCTAAAACCATGAGCAATAGCAGTTATGATGGCAATTAAAATCACAGCCATTAAAATAATAATTTGTATCCACCACTTTCGTTTCATTGTTTATATTGTGTTTTGAAAGTTGTTTTTTACTATGCTTACTAATCTATCAATATCACCTGCGCCCATTATAACTATTATTTGCGGATTTGTTTTTTTAATTTCTTCTAAAATATTTTCTTTTTGAATAAGTTTTTTATATTTCGAGTTAATTTTTTCGAGCAACCAAGTTGACGAAACTCCTTCAATAGGTAATTCGCGTGCGGGATAAATATCTAAAAGTAAAATTTTATCAGCAATTTCTAAGCTTTGTGCAAAATCATCACCAAAATCGCGTGTTCGAGTAAAAAGATGAGGTTGGAAAATTGCAGTAATTTCTTTATCGGAAAACATTTGTTTTACTGAATTTAAGCAGGCTTCAATTTCTGCCGGATGATGTGCATAATCGTCTATTAAAATTAAATTCGATTTTCTAATTATAAACTCAAATCTACGATGAACTCCCAAAAATGTTCCTAATCCCAAACGCAAATCTGCTTCGGAAACGCCATTTTGTAAAACTAATGCTGA
>CAZRCF010000510.1:0-1891 GCA_964598505.1 uncultured Lentimicrobiaceae bacterium
TTAATTGCGAAACAAATAATTTTAATGACGAGATTATTATAAATTATGGCAAATCGGTTAATGATTTTGGAGCCGAAAAGCTATTTAGCCAAAATACAACTGTACCAAGCTTATTTACTATAAAAAATAATCAAAATTGGACAATAAATTATCTTACAACAGTAGCCGAACATCCTATAGTTCCGGTTGGGTTTAAGGCTGGTGTAAGTGGTAAATATAATTTTACTTTTACAGGGGCTGATAATTTTGCTCAAGTAATTTTAGAAGATTTAAAAACAGGTGTTAAAAAAGACTTAACTAACGATAACAATTATCAATTTACCGCTCAAACTAACGATAATGTAAATCGTTTTTTATTACGATTTAAAGAACCTCCATCAAGTTCTACAGGTATTGAAGAAAACAATTCAATAACTCCACAAATATATTATGCTAATCAAAACATAATTATAAATAATTTATTTACCGAAAGTGCAAGTGTGCAAGTTTTCGATATTAGTGGAAGAGTAATTAGCACTTTTGTAGCAAAACCCGATAAACAACACTACAAATTTGATGCAACATCAGGTGTGTATTTTGTTAGATTGTTTAATGATAATAAAGAATTTAAAACTAAAATTGTTAAATTATAAATTATAAATAATTAATTTTGTATTCTGAAATTAAAAATAAAAAAAAATATAGCTATGAAAAAAAAGATATTATTATCAATTTTAACAATAATACTATTAGTATTTCAGCTTAGAGCACAGGTAAAAGTTGGCGATAATCCAACAGTAATAAATACTAGTGCACTTATCGAAATGGAAAGTTCTACCAAAGGACTAATATTGCCACGTTTAACAACTTTACAACGTAATGCAATAAGTACTCCTGCAAATGGTTTGCTAATTTATAATACTTCAACAAATAATTTAGATATTTATAAATCTTCTTGTAGTTGTTGGGTTGAAATTATTATTAGTGGAACCGAGACAGCTAATACTACACCTGCAACTCCAAACAGTGGGTCGTTTATAAAAATTGGCGACCATCCAAACACAATAAGTCCTAATACACTTATTGAAATAGAATCAATTAACAGAGGAATACTTTTACCTCGTTTAACTGATGGTGAAATGTATGCTATAGCAACACCAGCTTTAGGTTTAATTATTTTCAATACCACGCAAAATAATGTTTGTGTTTACAAAGGTACAAGCTGGGATTGTTTAATTGGTTGTTCCCCTACTACAGCTTTAGCAGGTAACGATCAAGCATTGTGCGGAACAACTGCAACCCTTGCAGGTAACCAACCAATAGTTGGAACAGGACGATGGACAATAATTAGCGGTGTTGGTGGCTCTTTTAGCGATAGCTCGGCTTATAATGGAACTTTTACAGGCATATTAGGTAATACATATACATTGCGTTGGACAATTTCAAATCCTCCTTGTGTTGCTTCTGCAGATGAAGTAGAAATTGCTTTTAATGCTTCTAGTATTGGGGGATCAGTATTAAGTGATACTACAATTTGTTCAGGAACAACTAGTGGCTTATTAACTTTATCGGGACATATTGGATCAGTTATAAACTGGGAATATTCCGAAAGCCCATATAATTTATGGACAACCATAAATAATACTAGCACTGTATATACATCAGGAGCATTAACAGCTTCCAGAAAATTCAGAGCAGTAGTTAAAAATGGTTCCTGTCCATCAGTTAATTCTAATGAAGCAACAGTGTATATTTATGTTGCTCCAACACTTGCATTTAATATTAACGGAACAATTGCACAATGTCCTAATTTAGCCGATCAGATATATTCAACAACTGAATTAACAAATGCAGCATATAATTGGACAGTACCGTTTGGTTGGGAAATAACATCTGGTCAAGGAAGTTCTTC
>CAZRCF010000511.1:0-326 GCA_964598505.1 uncultured Lentimicrobiaceae bacterium
AATTTGCATTGGTAAAATTAGCAGTAGCATTTAGCTGTACCGAATCGCCACAATTAATATTTTCATCAATACCAGCATTTAAGGTTAAAGGGTTTACGATTATATTAATAGTATCGCTATAAGCAGTATTACAACCAATTGCCGGATTTTGTGTAACAGTAAGATAATAAGTTGTAGAAGATGTTGGTTTTGTAATTGGATTTGCTATATTTGGATTACTTAATCCTATGTTTGCTGCTTTAGCAATGTCATTAAGTTCTGTTTCTGTTATAAGCAATTCACTCAGACTGAAAAAAGTGAAATTATAAAAAAATTTCTAAAATATA
>CAZRCF010000511.1:336-1882 GCA_964598505.1 uncultured Lentimicrobiaceae bacterium
CTATTGTTGGTTGCCAATTATAGCTTGCATTATCTATATTTCTTATTTTTACAATTGTTCCATTTTCACCAACCGCATAGCCAGTATTAGCATCAGCAAAATAAACAGAAGATAAATGTTGGTTAGTCCCACTTGATAATTGTGTCCATGTATTACCTGCATTAGTAGTTTTTAAAAATTTACCATAATAACCAACAGCATAACCAACATTAATATTAACAAAATAAACAGACTTCAATGCTGCAGTAGTCATTCCACTTGTTAATTGTGTCCATGTATTACCTGCGTTAGTGGTTTTTAAAATTACGCCAAAACCACCAACCGCATAGCCTGTATTAGCATCAGCAAAATAAACAGAATTTAAAGATAAAGTAGTACCGCTTGTTAATTGCGTCCAGTTATTGCCTGCATTGTTAGTTTTTAATATTTTTCCACTTTGCCCAACCACATAACCTGTATTTACATCGGTAAAATAAATGGAATATAAATATTCAGTAATTCCACTTGTTAATTGTGTCCAAGTGTTGCCAGCGTTAGTGGTTTTTATTATAGTTCCATTACCACCAACTGCATAACCTGTATTTGCATCGGTAAAATAAACGGAACATAAATACGAAGTAGTGCCACTTATTAATTCCATCCAAGTGTTGCCTGCATTGTTAGTTTTTATTATTGTACCAGGGTAACCAACTGCATATCCAGTATCTATGCCAGTAAAGTAAATAGATTGTAAAGAATTAAAATTTGTTTGACTTGTCCAGTTAGAACCACCATTTATAGTTTTAAATATTTTATTAGAACCAACAGCATATCCATTATTAGCATCTATAAAATATACAGAATTTAAAGTGTTTGTTGTAATGCTTGCAACAGATGTGTTATAAACTGTAGAAAGTAATTGAATACTATCGCCACAATTAATATTCTCATCAACACCGGCATCTACTGTTATTGGGTTTAACGTTACTTTTATACTATCAATTGGATTTCCACAACCATTATTTGAATGTAGTGTAACAACATAGTTTGTTGTAACATTTGGGGCTACTTTTGGATTATTAATAGTTGTATTTGACATTCCATTTGTTGGAATCCAACTATAAGTATAATTTGTATTTGTAAAATTAGCAATAGCATTTAACTGAACCGAATCGCCACAATTTATATTTTCATCAATACCAGCATTTACGGTTAAAGAGTTAACAATTACCCTAACACTATCAATATAAGGTGTATTGCAACCAATAGTTGAATTTGGTGTTATGGTAACATGATAAGTTGTTGTAGATGTAAGTTTGGCTTTTGGATTAGCGATGTTTGGATTGCTTAATCCATTTGTTGGCGACCAACTATAGGTAGCATTATCGCTTATTTTTACTATTGTTCCATTTGCACCAACTGCATAACCAGTATTAACATCAGTAAAATATACAGAGCTTAACCATTGAGTAGTTCCACTTGTTTGTGCTATCCAATTTGTTCCTCCATTAACTGTTTTAAGTATTTTTCCATAATCACCAACAGCATAACCTGTATTATCATCGGT
>CAZRCF010000512.1:0-1868 GCA_964598505.1 uncultured Lentimicrobiaceae bacterium
ACAACATCTGGCACCACTTGAGAAATAAAGAATGAATTGTCTTGAGCATTAGCTAATTTTCCACTGAAAATAAGCACTGCTAAAATAACAAAACACTTTTTTAGCAGATTTACGATTGTTGTTTTTTTGCTTTTCATAATTTTGAGTTTTTAATTTATTATTTTACATAATTTTCACAAACGTATAATAAAATAATTGTTTTTAAAAAATTTTAAAGTGATAAATACTCTATAAAAAAAGCTTTTTTATATTTTTAAATTAACTAATTGTTAGTTAATTACTATCTTTTTGTTGTATGTATTTGTTTGATTATCAATTTTTAAAAAGTAAATTCCTTTTTTAAACTCTGAAACATTCACTTCAATATTGCTAATATTTGAGTATTCGTTGTTATACACAAGTTTGCCAGTTATATCAAATATTTTTAAGGTTTGCTTTCCATCCACAATTGGTAATAAAATATTTATAAAATCGGTTGCTGGGTTTGGTATAACAGAAAACTCAATTTCTGTATCCAAATTTTCATTTATACTATTAGCTGATTTTGTTTTTTCATATATTTTTATACTACCATAACCTATTTGCCCAAAGTATTTCATAGATATAGGATGATATAGCTGTGCACTAAAATTAACTGTACAAGGATAAGCTGGAGCGTAATATGGTAGATTATATATGGCAATGCCGTTGTATGGTATAATACTAGTGGTAGGAGAAGCTGTTGCGGTATAAATTTGGTTTCCATTAACAGTAAATTTTACAAATAATTTAGGAAGACAAGTCAATTGACCTTCCCATGAGTTATTATACCACCTAGATTGAGTCCAATTATTTAAATTTGATATATTTTTAAATTTAAATTGAACATTACTATATTGATTTGTATTCAAACCCGAGGGATTTGAACTAAAATAAGAACTTACAAAAGAAGAGTTATAAGAATAAAGTATTGTTATTCCACCCAATACTGTTTCGCCAAAGCGAGTATTTCCTCCTTTCGACATTCTCCATTCAAAAGGATAATAACCTATAGTTGATGGTGAAATCAAATTGTTAAAATAAAAATATATTTCTTCTCCAGGTATAACATCCTTCCAAAGATCTATTCTATTTGTTCCCCAATTGGTGTTGTTTGGCAGATTTTCTGATGCTAAATAATAAACTCCTTTTATCCATGTAGTGGTTCCTGTGTTTTTCATTTTAATCGATGTAGTACTAGGTGTAATAGTTGTATTTGGAAGAAAATCAATAAAATTCGAAATAACTTGTGCATCATCAATTAATGCAGGAGTTGTAGTACCAACTTGAATGTTTTTGTTAGGAGTTGTTGCTCCAAACCATTCTATTAACTCTCTTACCATTTTCCATTGAAAATTGTAATTACCTGGTGTAGTAGGAGCTGTGGCAGTAAAAGAAAAGGTTACATTAGCATTAGGTAATACTTGACTAACAGGCAACTCAACGCGTAATCGTCCCCAAGTTTCATTGTCCTGTGGATTTTGCGAACCTAATCGGTAAGGAGTACTTCCTCCTGTTGTCCATGTAGTTGTGCCAATATTTTTAAATATAACAGTTGCTGTAAACACTTGTCCTGGTATAACCTGATTAGGAGCTGTTATAGAAATAAATTGAGCATTGTTTTGTGCATTAGCTAATTTCCCACTGAGAATAATCAATGCTAAAAGAATAAAACACTTTTTTAGCAGATTTAAAATTGTTGTTTTTTTGTTTTTCATAATTTTGATTTTTAAATTTACCCACTCTTTATTAATGGCTTTTCGTTTTTCGCCATTTTAAAATTTAATTGTAAAGGTAGTACATAAAAAAGCTAAAAGATATTATTTTTTATTTTTTGTAAGATTATGTTA
>CAZRCF010000513.1:0-1849 GCA_964598505.1 uncultured Lentimicrobiaceae bacterium
TTAACTTTTTGCTCTCTAAATGGCACTAACACATCTTTATACAAACCCCAATCGAGAAAAGCACCAATATTTGTAACAGCCACGCATCGTAGCAATGCAAATTCATCAACATAAACAAAAGGCTTATCGGTGGTAGCAATAATTCTGTCTTCCGAATCGAGATAAATTAATACATCAAGTATATCGTCAACTTGGCAGTTTTCGGGAACTACATTGTTTGGAAGCAATATTTCGCCTTTTTCTTCGCCATCTAAATAAACACCAAAATCGACCTCTTTAACAACTTTTAAAGAGTTAATTTTTCCTATTTTTATCATAAAATCAATATCAAATTTTATGTAAAGGTACGGAGTTTTAAGGAAATAATTGATTTAATAATAAAAACAAATATAGTTAAGCTTTAATATATAATAATTATAATTTCTCTTTCCCTAATTACCCTTACTTGTTTCAAGTTGTTCAAGTGTAGCTTCATCTGTAATTCTTAAAATTGGATAAACATTTAATTTCTTATCCCAATATGGTGTTTTTGAGTAAAACCAATTGTAAATTATTCTGCTATTATTAGCAAAAATACTGTCAGAGGCTATTTTTTGTTCAAATTCTTTTTTTAAATCAGTGTCAATACTCATCATATCGCGCATCATTTTTTCCATAACATAAGATTCTGCATACTCTTTCTGTTCAAAAATAATATTAAAATATCCCCATTGTAAATATGAATCAGGCGATTTTGGTTCAAAAAGATGAGCAATTAATTTTGAATTTACTTGATTTACAGGAACTATAATTGTTCCTTGATACAAGTCAATAGATTCTTGAAATGCTTGCATATCAAAACTTTCAAGAGGCTGTTTCCCTTCTGATGATGTTGCACTTAGTTTAACATCCTTAAAATGTGTTACTTGACACTTAACTGAAATATCATTTTTTAATACAAAATAATCAATATCATGTAGTTTAAGATTTGACTCTATAAAGTTAATTTCGGGAGGTATTGCATAAGCAACAGGCAAAGTCGTTGTATTTATTGCTTTAAGTTTATTAAAATATGGTACAATAAAGTCCTCTTTTTTTGTACTATCGTATATAAACCAAGGCGAATTAGTCAGCTCACTTTGTTTAATATCGTAATGAACACCTTTAAAAGTAACCATAGTAGAGTCATTAGTAGCTGAATATTTTAAAACAAAAGGTTCTGAATTGTTTATTTTTGCTGATTTTTTATCGGCTAAATCATTTAATTCAATAAGTTCATCACTATTTTGAGCAATAATTTTTAGCGAAGCAAGCAACATTTCATAAGTTGCAAAAACCCTATTTTCGTAACTTTTAAGCATGTGTGTTTCTATTAACAGGCAAATTCTATTGCGTGCAGCTGCATAGCCATTTAATAGCTTTAAAGGTGAAGCATAACTAACTAAACCACTACGTGGGTCGTGCCAATTACGAAATATCACATAAGGAAAAATAGGATAACCTTTATTTTCTAATATTGTATCTAATTTATTAATATACTTAGTGTTAACCCAATTTGTAAGTTTTTCATCTAAATTTCCACCTGTTTCTAAACTATATGTAATAGAATATTGGTAATCAGCACCATCTGTAGTATGGCAATCAATTAAAAAATCTGGATTCCATTCGTTGTACATTTCTATCCATAATTTCATCTCCTGAGATTCTGCTTTCAAATAGTCGCGATTTAAATTATAGTTGGCAGATGTAGTTCGCCAACCCATTTCTTTTGGTCCATTCTGATTAATTCTATTAAAAGCACTCCAACGTTCATGACCATCAACATTAAAAATTGGCATAAAAACAATACTAATGTAATCAAGATAAGCTA
>CAZRCF010000514.1:0-1835 GCA_964598505.1 uncultured Lentimicrobiaceae bacterium
ATATTTTGCCCATGCCTTTAATATTCATCATTAGCATATCTTTAGCATCTTTACAACCATAATATATTGCTTGTGCAAAAGTGTATTTCACTTTATCAAATTTTGGATAATTTATTGCAATACCAATTTGTCCATTTGAATCAGTTTTAACATTCAAATTTAGCGTATCTTTATTGCGAAGTAATGTTAATGAAACATTTTGGTTTTTAAAACTATTGATTTTTTCAGTAAACACATTTCCACAATCTATATTAATGGAATCGTTTATTTTTATAGGAATATCGCCAATTTTCACACCAGAATTTTCAGCATTTTTATTTGGCAATATACTATCAATAGCATATTCTGTAATTAAAGGTTCAAAAAGTTTTTTATTTTTACTTGCTTTAAATTCGCTATAAAATTTTGAATCAATTGTAATATCTTTTGTTTGCCCATTGCGTTCAACAGTTACAGTTGAGCCTAAAATCATCATTACAGAAGTTGCATCTTTAAATCGAACAACTTTATCGCCATTTATGGCAACAATTTTATCACCGGTTTCAAAACCTGCTTTTCTGCCTAATTCATAAGCGTAAATCCCATTTTTCATAGCACTATTTGGAACATATTCTTTTTCAAAAGCTAAAATAATTATGGTAAATAATACAAAACCTAAAATTAAATTAACTGTAACACCACCAACCATAACAATAAGACGTTGCCAAGCTGGTTTTGCACGAAATTCCCATGGTTGAATAGGTTGCTTTAAAGCTTCTTTATCCATCGATTCGTCAATCATACCGGCAATTTTAACGTAGCCACCTAATGGTAGCCAGCCAATACCATATTCGGTGTCGCCTTTTTTATATTTAAATAGTTTAAAGCCCCAAGCATCAAAGAAAAGATAAAATTTTTCTACTTTAATACCGAAAGCTCTTGCAGCTAAAAAGTGTCCTAATTCGTGTAGAAGCACCAAAATTGAAAGCCCTAAAATTAACTGGGCAACCATAATTACAATATTCATATTTTGTTATTTATTAAATTTTGAGCAATAATTCGTGTTTGTTTATCTGTTTCAAAATAGTTGTTTAATGTTGGATGTTCTATAAAATCAACTTTTTGAATAGCTGTTTCAATAATATCCGATATTTGAGTAAACTTTATTTTGTTATTTAAAAATGCTTCAACAGCAATTTCGTTGGCGGCATTCATTACACAAGGTGTGTTTCCACCACTTTTTATTGATTTATAAGCAATTTCTAAGTTGCGAAACTCTTTTAAATCGGGTTTTTCAAATGTAAGTGAGCTATAATCTTCAAAGTTAAAACGAGGAAATGATGATTGAAGTCGAGTTGGATATGAGAGTGCATACATTATTGGAAGTTTCATATCTGGAAGTCCCATTTGAGCCTTAATTGAGCCATCGGTAAATTGCACCATACTATGAATTATTGATTGAGGATGAATAATTACTTCAATTTTATCAATAGGAACATGAAATAACCATTTTGCTTCAATTACCTCTAATCCTTTATTCATAAGTGAAGCAGAATCAATTGTTACTTTATTTCCCATACACCAATTTGGATGTTTTAGTGCTTGTGAGGGTGTAACGTTTTGTAAATATTCAAGTTTTTTACCTCTAAATGGTCCGCCGGAAGCGGTTAAAATTAATTTTTCGATGGGATTATGAAATTCACCTGATAGACATTGAAATATTGCCGAATGTTCGGAATCTACAGGGAAGATTGGCACTCCATTTTCGGCAGCTAAAGCGGTAATTATTTCACCTGCTACTACAAGAACTTCTTTATTGGCTAAAGCTATTGGTTTTTTGTTTTTTATAGCGTTAT
>CAZRCF010000515.1:0-1805 GCA_964598505.1 uncultured Lentimicrobiaceae bacterium
CAAATTGGAGGTCATGTTCAAACTATTTATGATGGAGGTTCGTTAGTAGCTGCAAAAAACGGCAAAATTGTTCTCGAACTTCCAATTTTTAAAGAAGAAATTTCAATTATCGATACCGATACTATTGAATTAAAATCTGAAAAAAATATAGCATTTCCTCAATTAACTAAAATTGAAAGAATTTACCATGCTCTTATTTTTGGCATTAAAGATTATTTTGCACTTACTGGGTTTAAAAAAGCAATTTTAGGACTTTCGGGTGGTATCGATTCGGCTGTTACCGCTGCTTTATTAGTTGAAGCTTTAGGCAAAGAAAATGTTCGTGGTATTTTATTACCGTCTGAATTTTCAACAAATCATTCAATTTCCGATGCCGAAAAACTTGCAAAAAAATTAGGAATAAAATACGATATTGTTCCTATTAAAGGTGCTTACGATACATTTATGCAAATATTTGAACCTAATTGGCAAGGACTAAAATTTGATGTAACCGAAGAAAATCTTCAAGCTCGAATTCGTGCAGTTGTATTAATGTCGTATTCAAATAAATTTAACTGTATACTTGTAAATACTTCAAATAAAAGTGAGGCAGCAGTGGGTTATGGCACTATGTATGGCGATTTATGTGGTGGAATTTCTGTTTTGGGCGATTTATATAAAACAGAGGTTTATCAATTAGCTAATTTTATAAACAGAAAATCGGAAATTATTCCAAAAAATTCGATAATTAAAGCACCTTCTGCCGAACTACGTCCGAATCAAAAAGATGCAGATTCGCTTCCCGATTACGATATTTTAGATAAGTTACTTTATGCTCATCTTGAAGATTTATATACTTCCGAAGAGCTTATAGGGATGGGTTTTGAAGAAGAATTAGTTAATAAAATACTTCGTTTAATTCGCTTAAATGAATACAAACGACACCAAGCACCACCAATAATTAGAGTTTCTACTCGTGCATTTGGTAGCGGAAGACGTATGCCTGTAACTTGGTAATTGTTTTTAAGTTAATCTATTGGAATTTTTTAAAAAATGGTAGTAAATTGTATTTTGAAAAAAATCATTATGTTTAAATTAAATGTAATATTTTAAAACCAAATCATCGTTTTCACTCTCAACATACGAAAATGAATTAATCCAGTCGCCGGTATTTATATATCTGGTTTTATTATCTATTACTAAATCCAATGGCAAATGCCGATGTCCGAAAATAAAATAATCGAAATTTTCGGATTTTAATTTTTCTTTAATAAATAATATAATTCGTTCTTTATCTTCGCCCAGAAATATCTCATCTTTTGTTCCATTAGCTAAACGGCTTTTTGATGAAACTTTAAGTGCTAACCAAAAAGCAAAGTTTGGGTGCAAACGAGCATAAAACCATTTATTTATTGATGAGTTAAAAATCTTTTTCATTAATTTATAGCTATATTCTTTTGGTCCAATGCCATCGCCATGACCAATAAAAACTTTTTTGCCATTAATTATAAAAGTAGTATTTTCTCGTATAAGTTCAAAATTAAGCTCTTTTTCAAAATAGTTAAATGTCCACATATCGTGGTTGCCGGTGAAATAGATAATTTTAATTCCGCTATCGGAAAGCTCGGCAAGTTTTCCTAAAACACGAGTATAACCGCGAGGTACAACATATTTATATTCAAACCAAAAATCGAAAATATCGCCAAGCAAAATTAAATAATCGGCTTTCTCTTTTATCGAATTGAGCCAATTAATAAAATGTTGTTCTCTAATTTTACTTGCTTCAGCGTTTGGAGCACCAAAATGACAATCTGATGCAATAAATA
>CAZRCF010000516.1:0-1805 GCA_964598505.1 uncultured Lentimicrobiaceae bacterium
GCTGTAATTAATATTGCTATTTTTATATTATTAAACTCTTTGTATAATAAAATGTAATCAATAATAATAAGTTCAATATGAAGTTCGCGTCCTTTTTTGGTAATAATTTCAAGATATTTCATGGTAATATTGTCAATTTTACCTGCGAAAATCTCGTTTAGAATATTTATTTTTTTATACGGACGAATAATTGGACTCTGCATAGCTAATGCAAAATCGGTACATGAAGCATAAACATCATTAATTAAATTCAAATCAGCAAATACCTTATCAATTAAATTTTGCTCTTTAGCAAAATCGAAAAGTGCTTTAGCATATCTTTTTGCTATTTTGCTTGTTTTCATACGTTTAGTTAATTATCTATTATATTGTCGTATGGAACTCGCCAAATAATCATTCTCTTGAGTGTAACGAATTTTGATGGCTCGTTTCATATTTTTTCTACGAATTTTTGAAAATTAATTAAAATTTACTTCACTCATCATTTTGTCGATAAGCGTTTTTTGTTGCTGCTTATTTGAAAGTTCTTCTCTTAATAGCTTTTCGGCAATATCAATTGAAAGGTGTGCAACTTGATTTTTTAAATCTGTAATTGCTTTCATTTTCTCGAAATGAATACTCTCTTTAGCAGTTTCAATAATTCGTTGAGCTTCTTCGTTTGCTTTTACTCTGGCTTCTTCTATCATTTTTTCACGAATTTTTCGAGCTTCAACCATAATTGCATCGCGTTGTTCTTTTGCTTCAATTATCAATAATTCGTTATTTGCTTGCAAATTTTTCATCTCTTGGCGAGCCAAATTAGCCTGATTAAGAGCATCTTCAATTGTTTGCTCTCTTTCGTGAATCATATTTATAATTGGTTTCCAAGCAAATTTTCGTAATATAAATACCAATAAGCTAAAGCTTAATGTCATCCAAAATATCAAACCTAAACCCGGTGAAACAAGTTCCATAATTTAATTTTTTAAAATTATCAATTTTTTGTAAAAAGCAACATCAAACCAACCGTTTAATGCTGCTTTTTTTAAATTTATTAAACGAAAAGTATTAGCAAACAAACAACAATTGCAAAAAATGCAACTCCTTCGATAAGAGCTGCAGCTACAATCATGTTTGAACGAATATCGCCTACTGCTTCAGGTTGACGTGCAATAGATTCTAACGCACTTTTGCCGATGTTTCCAATTCCCAGACCGGCACCAATAGTTGCAATACCTGCACCTAATCCGGCACCCATTTTAGCGATAGCCATATCGCCTGCTGCTTCAAGAATTACTGATAATAATGACATAATGTTTAATTTTTGGTTATTGATATATTATTTATTGAATTTTTTAATGCGATTGTTCGGCATGATGATGTTCTTCAATTGCCATTCCAAAATATATTGACGATAAAAGTGTAAAAACATAAGCTTGAATAAAAGCTACTAAAAGCTCGAGCAGCCCCATAAATATATAAAATGCAACCGAAACTACAGAAACGCCATAACCTGCAAAAGGCTGCATTTGCCCGAAAATAAAAATTAAGCTCACAAACCCTAACGATATAATGTGACCGGCTGTTATATTAGCAAACAAACGAACCATCAATACAAAAGGTTTTGTAAATACTCCAACTAATTCTACTACAGGCATTAATGGAATTGGAAGTTTTAACCACCATGGAACACCCGGAGCATTAAAAATATGTTTCCAATATGCTTTATTGCCGCTAAATAGGGTAATAAAAAATGTGAATAAAGCCATAACACCTGTTACCGCCACGTTCCCGGTTAAATTGGCTCCACCCGGAAAAAATGGAAT
>CAZRCF010000517.1:0-1802 GCA_964598505.1 uncultured Lentimicrobiaceae bacterium
CAGAATTTTCGTTGCCAGCAACAAATGAAGTTATTTTGAAATCTATTGAAAAAATAAAAAATAATGAACAAAGTAAGAATTAACAGTTATTTCGAATAACTGTTAATTTTCTGATTAATAATTTTTTAATATTAATTTGCTTTTTTACAAAAAATATATTATATTTGTTTTTGAATAATTTAATGTTTTTTTCAAAATATTAAAATTATGAAAGCAAAAATATTTTCGATATCTAATGTAATTTATATAATTACATTATTTACAACAATGTACGCCCCTAAAATAATAAATGCTCAGCAAAATCAAAAAATCTCTAAAAGTAAAGATGTTCATTCCGAATACAAAGGTTGGGAAGGTAATCCAGACAGTTTAACTGTATTTATTGATCCCAGTTTGAACAATAGCCAAAAAGATTCAGTTGGTAAAGCTATCAAGCGATGGAACAATGCAGGTTGTAAACCAAAATTAAAACAAATTAATTCGGATACAGCGAAAGTAAAAATAACGATTGATAATACTTTGCCCGATACCGTAGCAGGAAGGTGTTCAAGATGGACTTATCCTCCATCAACTAAATATAAAAAAGGACTTATAAGTCTTCGTTCAGATTCAACCTCTGTACCTTTCGGAGAGTTAGTAACACACGAAATTGGTCATTTGTTTGGTTTAAAAGATACACGACCTTCAGCCTATTCAAGAGATGTAATGAGAGCTTCAGGCTCAAACGGTAATGGAGAATTATCAGTTCATGACAGTTCAGAGCTGAAAGCTAGTAACGCAATGCATGCTTTGGTAGCTATAGGTGCAATAAATCATCCTATAGCAATTATAAATATGGGGCAACACCCTATTGCTTATAATTTGAATACTTATTACCCACCAGCTATAGCTTCAATTACAACTATAACTGCTATTCCTGTTGCAAACCCTTATATTGCAATTGATTCTGCTAGAATTATTGATTCAATTGTTTATGTTTATATATCTGTTATGCCCGAACATTGGACAGGAATGTTTTATATCGATATTCAAATAACAGCACCAACACCTTATCCATCTCATCATTTTCTGGGTTATTGGTATATAAGCGAATTGCCAGTTCCTCCCGAAATTAATTACACTTGTTTGTGGGAATACAATTATAGTACCCCAAATTATATAATTTCATGGAGTACAAACAATTACATTTTCCCGCGAGAAATTAGAGCCCAACTTTTAATTAACGATTCAATTTATTTCGATGGAAAAGGCGATGGGGCATTTGTAGTTTCTTTATATCCAGGTAATAACAAAATTACCCTTTTTACCGATGATTATGGACCTAACAATGCTTCATATACCAATTATATACTTGTTCCTACTGAAATTACTGAAAACATAAACCAACAAAACAAAATATCATTTTATCCAAATCCAGCTAAAGATTATTGTAAAATTGCAGCACCAATAAATTCCACTCACTATATTTATAACCTTCAAGGGCAGCTTGTTTCAACACTTTATGGTAGTACTATATGGAGATGTAAAGATTTTAGGGAGGGGTGCTATTTTATTGTTACCTTATCGGAAAACAAACAATATCATACAAAGATTTTAGTAACCAAATAGCAAACTTTTTTGTGATAAGGTACTTGACATATTCTGAAAATTAAAAACTAATAGATTTAGTGTTTTTTTATCTTAATACAAACTATTGATAAAATAAAAAAACATTAGCTATTTTAGATCTTCAGGCACAAAAGGGAAAGGCATTAGGTCTTTTGTTGAGTTAATTATATGAATTTTACCGGTTGTTCCTGCTA
>CAZRCF010000518.1:0-1792 GCA_964598505.1 uncultured Lentimicrobiaceae bacterium
TGTTAAATAATTGCTTTTAGGTTTCAAATAGCTTATATTTATATCATTATTTTTAAAATGAAAATTATTAATTAAAACTTATGTATTATGGAAACAAAAAAATTAAATTTTGATCAGCTTCAAAATGTTGAAGGCGGAAAGAGAGCTGTTTATAATTATAGTGGAGGGATTTGTATTGATATGTGGACTATTATTATTTGTATTGATTGGTAAATAATTACCAATAATCAAATTTAATATTAATAAATATTGGAGTTTAAATGTTAGCGTTTGATTATCAATATAATTGTATTATAAATTAAAATTTAACATTATGAAAACAAAAAAATTAAATGTAGACCAACTTCAACAAATTGAAGGTGGTGGTGGTGGTCCTTCTACTGCTGCTCCTATAGCAGGCATTTGGATGTGTAATATATCATGGTTGTTCAACATGCAATATTCTTGTTATTACATGTTTCTATAAGTTTCTCTTCCCCCATAATGTGGATGCATTATTTTTTTAGATTTAAGTTATAAACACAACTTAATTTTTAGAAAATATATAAATTTAAAAATGCCCTTTTTAAGGGCATTTTTTGCATTTTAACAAATCTCTGTAAATTTTCTATTGATTTTGATTGATTTTGATTTATATTTGCTTATTATTAATTAAACTTTTTAAAAATGGAAACAAAAAAATTAAATTTAGATGAACTTCAAAATATTGAAGGAGGAGCTTGGTGGGTGCCTATTGCTATTATTGTGTTTGTATTTGCAATGTCAACTAGAACTTGTGAATTTCAGAGTTATGGAGATGGTGCTGCACGGGGTTGTGCTGGTAACGTTTTTTAATTAATTCTACTCTATCAGCTAATAATAACTGATTCTATAATTAACTAAAATAAAAAAGATTTCGTGATGAATAGATTTAAGTTATAAAAGCCATTTAATTTTTTTTTAAATGATCTTTCCCAAGAGCATTTATTGTCTTTTAACAAATATCCGTAAAACTACCTACTTAATTTTAGGTAAAATTACCTATTTACTTTCAATTTTAAATCGTATATATTTGCATATTATTAATTTAAAACATATAAAAAATGGAAACAAAAAAATTAAACTTAGATGAACTTCAAAATATTGAAGGAGGGTGGTTAGACAATATGCAGAGAATGCGCCCAGTATGTAGAGGAATATTAGAAAAATTTTGGAGAGCATCAGAAGTTGGCGATGCTTGGGGTATGATATGGTACATGATTGATTATATGACAGAAGAAGGTTGTGTAGCTGATGAAACTCGAATTGCTGTATGGTAGTTTTTTAATGCTCTTTTCTATGAGCATTTTTTGCATTTTAACAAATTTCTCTAAATTTTCTATTGATTTTGATTGATTTTGATTTATATTTGCATATTATTAATTAAACTTTTTTAAAAATGGAAACAAAAAAATTAAATTTTAATGAACTTCAAAAAGTTGAAGGGGGACATAATGATGCTAATATGGTCTCTGCTTATTGCTGGAACCTTAATAATCATGCTGCTAATTGTTGGAAAAACGGTGATGTAGAAGGTGCTGTATATTGGATGTTACGAATGTTTACAGACGATGAAGAATGTATGAATCAATTTATGGGTAGGCAATTAAACACTTAAACTTCTTTTTAATTAAATGAATATAGTTATAAAATGCTCTTTTTAAAAGAGCATTTTAATTTTTAACAAATTTCTCTAAATTTTTGATTGATTTTGATTGGTTTTGATTTATATTTGCTTATTATTAATTAAACTTTTTAAAAATGGAAACAAAAA
>CAZRCF010000519.1:0-1785 GCA_964598505.1 uncultured Lentimicrobiaceae bacterium
TTTGCACTGAATTTACTAAAGACTATTAAAAATGAAGATTTCAAACAAATGGCTTAAAACTTATATTAAAGTTGATTTATCTCCCGAAAAAACTGCCGAAATACTTACCGATACAGGATTAGAAGTTGAATCGTGGGAAACTATTGAAACAGTAAAAGGTGGTCTCAACGGTGTTGTTATAGGATTAGTATTAACTTGCGAAAAACATCCCGATGCCGATAAATTAACTGTTACTACTGTTGATATTGGCGAAGAAACACCTTTGCAAATAGTTTGCGGTGCTCCAAATGTTGCTGCCGGACAAAAAGTGCCTGTTGCAACCATAGGAACAACCCTTTATAGTGGTGAAGAGTCATTTCAAATTAAAAAATCAAAAATCAGAGGGGTTACTTCCGAAGGAATGATATGTGCCGAAGATGAACTTGGGCTTGGAAATTCACATGCCGGAATAATGGTTCTTAAATCAGATGCCATTATTGGAATGTCGGCAAAAGATTATTTTGAAATTGAAGACGATGTTGTTTATGAAATTGGATTAACACCAAATCGTAGCGATGCAACTTCGCATTTTGGTGTTGCTCGCGACCTTGCCGCTGCTCTTAAAAGCAGAAATATTATTGATGTATCGGCTATATTGCCCGATGTTTCAAAATTTGCAATTGATAATAACGAAAATTGCTTTAAAATTGATATTATTGATAACGAAAACTGCCCTCGATATAGCGGTTTACATATAAAAAATATTACTGTTGCCGATTCCCCTGCATGGCTACAAAATAGATTGCTTTCAATTGGAATTCGACCTATAAATAATATTGTTGATATTACAAATTTTGTACTATTTGAACTCGGACAACCGCTTCATGCTTTTGATGCTGGCAAAATAAAAGGCAATAAAGTAATTATTCGTAAATCAAAAGAAAACTCAAAATTTAAAACACTTGATGGTGTTGAACGCACTTTAAATGGAAACGAGTTGATGATTTGCAACGAAACCGAAGAAATGTGTATTGCAGGAGTTTATGGTGGCGAATCGTCGGGAGTTAATGAAAAAACTACTGAAATATTTTTAGAAAGTGCCTATTTTAATCCTGTTTCTATCAGAAAAACTTCAAAATATCATGGTTTAAAAACAGATGCTTCTTTCCGTTTTGAAAGAGGTTGCGACCCTGATATTACAATTTATGCGTTAAAAAGAGCTGCTTTATTGATAAAAGAAATTGCCGGTGGCACAATTGCATCTGATATTATTGATGAATATCCGTTGCCAATACCAAAACCTACGGTTACAATTGATTTAAACAATGTTACTTCATTAATTGGCAAAGAAATCTCAAAAGAGCAAATCAAAATAATATTAAATACATTAGGTATTGAAATTCTTGAAAAAAATGCCAATACGATGTTGTTAAGTATTCCTCTTTTTAAAGCAGATGTTACCAGAGAATGCGATGTTATTGAAGAGATTTTAAGAATTTATGGATATAATAATGTAGAAATTCCTGCAAATATTAATTACGCTTATATTGTTAAACAAAAACAACCATTGATCGACCTACAAAATCGACTTTCGGATTATTTAGCTGATAATAACTGCTTAGAAGCAATGAATAATTCGCTAACGAAAGTTGAATATTTTGAAAAATTTGATTTCCTGAGCAAAGAAAGTATAGTTAAAATATTAAATCCATTAAGTAAAGAATTGGGAGCTATGCGTCAATCGCTACTACCCGGATTGTTGGAAAACATATCAATGAATATTAACTATAAAAATCAAGATGTTCG
>CAZRCF010000520.1:0-1781 GCA_964598505.1 uncultured Lentimicrobiaceae bacterium
AAAATGGGTATCTACTAGAGCAAACTATTATTGCGATACTATTAAGAACTTAGGTATTTCTGAAGATATAAATATAAGAGGGAGCATAGATTGTAATAGAAGTTATTTAATTGCTTATAACCCAATTACAAAAGATATTAAATATTTAAGTGGTTGTTTTTTTACTGATAGAATTTCCGAAGATTTTAAATTAAGTATTGACAATCCTGATTCTTTTATAGATTATATAAAATATAAATTGTATTTTTTGCAAATAAAATCTATAGAACTTTATAAAAAGACAAAAAGAAAAATTGTTTTTAAACTAACATATTTTAAAAAAAGTATTTGTTTTGTAGAACTAAATAAGAAAGATTTTGAATTTTTAAAAATTACTACTGAAGATGGCTGGGGTATTAGAGGTAATATAAATTATTATAATATAAAATATCGTAAAATAAATAGCTCAATTATTTATTAACTTTACCTAAAATTTAACATTATGATGTTTTATTACATCAATAAATACAAGCTATGTATTTAAGTGTAAGAGGCTATATAATAGGAATGCAATACTATTTAATACCTTTTAAACCAAAAGGCAAAGTGCCAATGTACCCAATTTTAACCAAAGAGGGCGAAGTGCCACAAGTAAATTATATTGAATTACTAAATCATCAAAAATAACTCTAAAATAAGCGAGGCAATGAAATTACGCGAGGCGGACTTTATAAGGGAAAAGGTAAAAGGAAAAAGTATGAAAACCAAATTCCTAAATCATAGGTTTTTAGACCGACCTCATCAAAAAAGCGTAAAATAGTAATTATTAATGGTTAATTGTTAATTGTAAAAGGTACACGGTAACTGGTAAATGGTGGCTGGTGAAACCAACTAAAAACACTAATACAAAACTAAAAAGCAGCGTTAGCAATGAAACGAGCTTTAAAAAATATTAAAATTGATAGATTATGAGCGAGTTCCGTCCGACAAATAAATAATAAATAGAAATGACCGTAAGAAATTACGCGAGGCGAGCGGTATTTCGTCAAGCTCAATATCCTAGCGTGAATGGCAAAAATATTACAAAACATACAAAGGCGTTTACATCTGTATTGCATAGCAAGGCACTACATTGTCATTCTGAGACATAGCGAAGAATCTCAAAAACAGATACTTCACTGCGTTCAGTATGACAAAAACGTTCAGTATGAAAAAGGTTATTTTTTTGGCAGAGTGGGAAGGCATCGTAATTTATTGATTTTTTTGTTGATTTTTTTAATCAAGTAAAAAAGTTGATAATAAAAAATATTATATTTGTACTATGAAGTACAACCAAACCATAAACTATTAATACTATAACACATCTGCTTCGCTCAGTAGAGGCTTATAAATTAAATGTTTAATAATTTTTTAATTCAGATAATAATAAAAATAAATTTTATTAACTAAACAAAAAACATTATGATTACAACAGCAGAATTACTAAAAAAATATGGAACACCCTCAGAAACGGGCACTCCATACCTAACAAAAATGGCATTGCCCTATCCAATGGTTCTTTCGTGGGACAAAGCAACAAAAGTTACTTCAATAAGATGTCATAAATTAATAGCCGAAAATCTGCGAAAAGTATTCGACGACATTTTATTAGAATACGGTTTGCCACGCATTCAGGAATTAGGAATTGACCTGTTTGGCGGAGGCTTTGCTTATCGCAAAAT
This sequence comes from uncultured Lentimicrobiaceae bacterium, assembly GCA_964598505.1. Taxonomy (GTDB): domain Bacteria; phylum Bacteroidota; class Bacteroidia; order Bacteroidales; family WCHB1-69; genus CAZRCF01. The sequence goes on from CAZRCF010000520.1 coordinate 1,701, forward strand.
GCGAGGCGGTAGCGATTGGAGTCGCCACTCGTGGGGAGTAGCTATCGATTTAGACCCGGTAAGAAACCAATTAAACGAAAC
>CAZRCF010000521.1:0-1336 GCA_964598505.1 uncultured Lentimicrobiaceae bacterium
TTACAAATCTTGTAAAGGCGTTTACGTTTGTATTGCAAAGCAATACACTACTTTACATAGATTTGTTTTGTTTTTGACAGAGTGGGCTGGCATCGTAATTTCTTGATTTTTTGCATACTTTTGCATCAAGGCAAAAGTATGATAATAAAAATTTAGCTTTTTTGGTGAAGTCTTGATTTTTTGGTTACTTGTTACTCGTGGCACTTTTATTTATTATAATGTACTCGTTATTCGCTAAGCTCAAGTGTATCAAGACAAAAAGTAAAGGAATAGGTATTTATTGGATTATTATATAATTCATTTTGGTATTATTACGAAAAAGTTGCTCCACATCTTAATGAACCGCTGTATACGAGACCCGCTTGGTTTACACTGAGCAAAGCCGAAGTGTACAGTGGTGTGAGAGGCTCTCCCTGCTAACTAATTACTGGTAGGGTAGCCTACTCGATTAGGGACAGCTATTATTTATTCTATTCAACACCAGCAACAGAAAATTCATTTACAATCGAATCTTTACCATTACTCCAATAATATTTCTGAACATAAACCTCTTGCTCTTTCAAGCTAGGTAAATCTTTCGGAAGAGAAAAACTTTTATCACAATCATTATAGTAATAGAATTTATTCCCTAACCATGTTAATTGTCCATTATCGTTAATGCAGCTATAATATCCACCATTCTTAACTATATTGCCATTTGAATCGAATATTGTGAATCCTCTGCCACATGCACTTGTTCCAGACTCTATTATATGATATTTTCCATCGGCAGAAGTCCCATAATATGAATCTGAAAAGTCAGCTGTTAAATTTAGTATTACTTTTTTAGTTCTTAAATCAACTAAAACAAAATTCGAAGGATCTGATTCGGATCTTGGCATTCCAATTGTAATTAATAATCTGTTATCACTCTTCTTTTGCTCAATAGTATAATTAGTATCTAATTTCAAATAAAAATCTTTTAAACTACCATATGAAGGAAGTTTAACTCTTGTTATTTCAATATTATTTTCATCAAAGATTAATAATGTATCAGCAGATAGGTATGAATATATTTTCTCCTTAATCAAAGATTTGCGAATCTTATCAAACGATGTAGAGTCCTTGTCGTTTATTACAGAACCACTATCAAACTTACATCCCGAAAACAATCCAAAAAGTAATAAAACATTACACATTCTCATAATTATAGGTTTTAAAATTATTATCTACTTTTTTGTATAGTTGCCCCTAACGCCAGTCCGCTTGAAAACCTACGTTTTTCACTAAATTTTTGTTCAAAATTAAGCCCATTTAACGAACTTTCAAAATTTATTGTGATATTTTTTAATAATAA
>CAZRCF010000521.1:1346-1766 GCA_964598505.1 uncultured Lentimicrobiaceae bacterium
TCTTTCTAAGTTGATTTGAAAAAACTTTCAACATTTTAATAATAATTTGAGTGTATTATATTTGAGTTTTTTAAGTAGTAAAAAAATTCTGTCGGTTAGTGTATTTGCGTTTTTATTTTTTTTAATGGACTAATTTTTTTTTAACAATTTTGTCTTGCAGTGGCTTTGCAATCTTTTTGACAAAGCATTGGTTGAAGCTTCGGCTTGTGGAGCTTTGGCAATGTGCTTGCAAATAATGTTGGTTTATTGTTCTATAATTTTCCAATAGCCTGTTTTGTCGCTTCCGATGCGTTCGATTATTAGCATTTTTTTTAGTTCTTGAATATGTCTTTTTATGGTTGCCGTAGAATATTCTGTTTTATCGGCAAGTTCTCTATAATTTGCTTTTGGGTTTTGTTTTAAATGTTGCACGATATTTCT
>CAZRCF010000522.1:0-1749 GCA_964598505.1 uncultured Lentimicrobiaceae bacterium
GGCATTTTCATAGCTTGATAAAAAGTTGCAGAATTATGATATTTTTCAAGAATTGTATCAATAATCGAGTAATCTTTTAACCCTAAATCATTATAGATAAATTTTAGCGGCAAATAGATATAATATCCAAAAACATCCCATGATAAAATATTCCCAGCATTAAAAATAAAATTATTTATGATAATAAATATAACTATTGCAACAATGGAAAATTTTAATACTTGATTTTTCATTTTTAACATTGAACTATTGAGTATAAAATCATTTTAATTTATTTCAATCTATTATTTAACTGCTTTGATAAATCTTCATAACCTTGTTTTCCAAGTAAAGCAAACATATTTTTCTTATATTCTTCTACACCGGGCTGGTCGAAAGGGTTAACACCTATCATATAACCGCTTATAGCACAAGCAAATTCGTAAAAATATATAAGTTGGCCAATGTAATACTCGTTTACTTGAGGAATTGAAATATGAATAACAGGCACCCCACCATCAACATGAGCTAAAGTTGTTCCCAAAAATGCCATTTTATTTACTTCACTATATCGTTTATCGGCTAAAAAATTTAATCCATCAATATTCTTATCATCATTTGGAATTTTAACATTTTTATTAGGATTTTCAATCCACAACATAGTTTCAAAAAGTCGGCGTTCGCCTTGTTGAATATATTGCCCCATTGAGTGCAAATCGGAGCTAAATGTTACTCCGGCAGGAAAAATACCTTTATTCTCTTTTCCTTCACTTTCGCCATACAATTGCTTCCACCATTCGGTAAAATATATAAGTGATGGCTGATAATTAACCATTATTTCGGTATTATATCCTTTTTTATAAAGAATATTACGTGTTATTGCATACTGAAAAGCAGGGTTATTTTCCGGATTATCAGAATTTAAACAAATTTCCCGCATATCCTTAGCTCCATTTATCAACGAATCGATATTAAAACCAGCAGCAGAAATTGGCAAAAGTCCAACAGGAGTTAGCACCGAAAATCTTCCACCAACATCATCGGGTATTACAAATGTTTTATAATTTTCGGCATTTGCAACACAACGTAAAGCACCTTTTGATTGATCGGTTATAGCAATAATTCTTTCCGAAGCATCTTTTTTGCCATATTTTTTCTCACAATGAGTTTTTAATAATCTAAAAGCAACAGCCGGTTCAGTAGTAGTTCCAGATTTTGAAATCACAATTAAGCTATACTCTTTATTATCAAGTAGTTCTAATAAATCAGATATATAATCTTCACTAATATTATGTCCTGCATAAATTATTGTAGGTTTGCCTATTTCGCTTTTAAGGTACATTAAATTATTTCCTAATGCTTCAATAACTGCTCTTGCACCTAAATAAGAGCCACCAATACCAATAACAACTACTAATTCCGATTTTTTTGAAATACAATTTGCTGCATTTTTTATAGTTTGCAAAATATTATTATCAAGATCCACAGGCAAATCAATCCACCCTAAGAATTCATTACCTGCACCACTTTTATTAAAAAGGGATTTGTATGCTGATTTAGCAATAATATTCATTTCATGATATTCTGTATCAGAAAAGAAAGATTTTGAATTTTGAATATTAATTTTTATCATATAAATTGAATTTGATTAATTAGCAATATTACAATAAAAAAATAATATTTCAAATTGAAAAATAGAATAAAAAAAAATCACAAAAAAAAAAGCTATCAATTCTGATAGCTTTTTTAAAATAAGGGTTGGCGGCGACC
>CAZRCF010000523.1:0-307 GCA_964598505.1 uncultured Lentimicrobiaceae bacterium
TTAAAGGTACAATTTCGGTGTAAACCGTACCTGTTAAAGTTGCTTGACCGAATGAAGTATGGCTTGCTAACAACAATATTATAAATACGAGGCTTTTTAATGTTTTCATCCGAAAATAATTTTTAATTTTCACGATTGGATGGAACTCACGTATGTGGATTTCATCTTTATTTTTATATAACAAACATGCTTGTTTCATAGCCAATCGTTTTTTTGTTTTTTAGTACTTTTTTTTAAGAAGAGAAAGGTTTTTTAAGCCTTTCTCTTATAAGCCAAATGTAATATAATTTAGTTGTAAGCAACTGTT
>CAZRCF010000523.1:317-1744 GCA_964598505.1 uncultured Lentimicrobiaceae bacterium
ACGAACTAACAAATTGTCAATTACCATAGTATTAGGTGGTGTTCCTAAATCACTTACAGTAATTGAAGATGCTCCAAAAGAAACACCGTAAGTTGTGCTAACCTGACCACCAACAGTGTATGCTGCATTTGTAGCAGAAGGAGCTTGTGCTGAAAGGCTAACATTGCCAGTCGGTGAGCGAACACCTAAAGTAGAAAGCACACAAGTACCAGATGCTCCTGGTGCAACAGCAAGAGTACCAAAGTTTAATGCTGCTGTTTCTGTAATCGAAATTGGAGTAATAATTGTAGCAGCTGCAGTAGTATTTTCTGTTGCACCTGGCTGAGCCATCACTTTGCTCGACATACCAGCAATCATAACAATTGCTGCGAAAATAACTATTAATTTTTTCATAGTTTTAAATTATTAGATTATTAATAATTGAATTAAAAATATGCATATTTTTAATCAATGTTTCTCGCTATCTTATAACAAGAATCAAAGCAGGATACTATGCTATATCCCTATGTTGTGTTTGGTTTTCTTTGTTTTTAATTTTTTAAATTTCTTTGTTTTTTTAGTTAGACTTCTTGTTAATTGTTATTTATTATCAAAATATAATTTTCGACATATTTTTCCTTGTTTATTTTTCAAATATACAGTAATTATTTGTGATTTTGCATTAATGCTAACAGTGTGCTGTGTAATTCCTTCTAAAGTTTTATGAAATAGCAATCGTCCTAAAGCATCGTAAACGAGTGCTTCGGTTTCAATTCCAATTAATGTAAGATCAATTATTAAATTATGCCCATCGGTATAAATCCTTGCCGGAAGTTCGTTATATGTAGCATTATTATCCGGTCCGAAATGTAAAATAAAGCGGTTAGCATCGTCAGATGTTGAAGATTGAAAATCATATTCATTTTTAGTTTTCATATTTTGAATATAATGAGTTATACGATCTTCGAGCATAACAGTTTCAAATTCATCAACATTAAAATTGCATTTTATTGTATATTTCCCATCATAACCAGGCTTGAACATAATTGGAATCATTGGATTTTCGGCAGTATCGGTAAGGTATTTTACTGAGAAATTTTCGTTACCTACAGGTATATAAAGACTTGGAGCAGATTTAACATGACTAAACAATTTAGCAGCTCCTGATTTGTTGTTTTTGTAACCAAATATCAATTGAACTTCATCGGAATTGCTATTTAAATTTGACTCAACAACTAAACTAATTGTTGGAGTTTCAGAATTTTTGCTTTTTAGCCAATTACTTGCATTAGTATTTACTCTAATATTATTGCTCATTATTAAGTTTCCTGCACTGGCTGCTCGTACAAAGAAGCCTTGCATAGGAGCAATATAGCGTGTAACGCCATTTGTTCCACTTCCAGAAGCAGAGTTACAAACACCATAATTATTGGCAGTTTTATTATATA
>CAZRCF010000524.1:0-1743 GCA_964598505.1 uncultured Lentimicrobiaceae bacterium
TGAGGAAAATTAAGCCAATGTTTATAGTTTTCGCCCAAATTGGCAACTACTGCTTTCCATAAGTCTTCGGGATTTGTGTTAAAAATTATGTTTGCATTCAAATTACTAACTATCCAGCTTCCTTTTTTTAGTTCTTCTGAAAGTTGTCCCGGCTCCCAGCCCGAATATCCAAGAAATGCACGAACATCTTTTGAACTGAAAAAACTTGATTTTAAATACATTGCTACTTCATCTTTATCGCCACCCCAAAAAATATTATCAACAATTTTTTCGCTTGAAGTAATATAATCGTTAATTCTGTGAATAAAAAATATATTTTCAACATCAATTGGTCCACCCGAATACAAAGGCAAATCAACATTTACAAAATCATCAACAACATCAGATATTTTTACATGAACAGGTTTATTTAAAACAATACCTATCGTGCCTTCATCGCTATGATCAATTAATAATACAACCGAACGACGAAAATAAATATCGGGCAAAAAAGGCTCCGAAATCAACAATTTACCAGCTGTTGGCTTAATATTTGTTGGTTTTATATTTAATACATTTGGAATATTTTTATCACTATTCATAAAATGAATTTTTAATAAACCGCAATTTTTAATACTTTTGACATCAGAAACGAAATTAAATAAAATATATTTCAAAAAAAACATTTTTATTAAATTCATCTTCATTAATTATGGTAAACAATAAAAATCAAAATAAGTTTGATACTCTAAGAGAAAAACATCATTGTTTTACTTTTGAAGACTTTTCTTATGTAATAAATAATAATTGTTTTCAAATTCAATTCTTTTTCAATATCGACAAAAATATATATTTTAAGCCAACTTTGTCAATTCCTCACCGTAATATTTTCAAAATATTTTCAGAAATTGAAACAATTTCCGAAATTGAATCTATAATTTTTAATATCGGAATGGTAGAATTAATAAGCTATTGGAAAGCAATTTGCCCTAAAAAAATAGTTGTAAAACCTTTTATTCTCAGCGAAAAGCAAATTCAATTTTGGAAAAAACTTTATTTTAATGGATTAGGCGAATTTTTTTACACAAATGGAATTGAAACCAATATTGATTCATTTTTAGAAATCACATCGGAAAGCGATATAAATTCGAGCTTAGTCACAATTGCCGAAACAAATTATGCTATAATTCCTATTGGAGGCGGAAAGGATTCGGTAGTTACATTAGAATTGGCAAAAAAAGAGTATAAAAATATTATTTCGTTAATTTTAAATCCTCGTGGAGCTACAATAGAATCGGCAAAAGCAGCGGGTTTTGAGCAACCCGATTTTATTGAAATAAACAGAACTATTGACTCAAATTTATTAAAACTAAACGATGAAGGTTACTTAAACGGACACACTCCATTTTCGGCATTATTAGCCTTTACCACAGTTTTAGCAGGAAAATTAGCAGGAATTAACAATGTTGTACTTTCAAACGAATCGAGTGCCAACGAAGCCACAATTATAGGCTCAAATGTAAACCATCAATACTCGAAATCGCTTGAATTTGAAACTGATTTCAGAAATTACATTCATGAGTTTCTTGCACCTAATTTTAACTATTACAGCTATTTACGACCTTTGAGCGAACTCCAAATTGCAGCACTTTTTGCAATTGAACCTAAATATCACAATATTTTTAAAAGTTGTAATGCCGGCAGTAAAACCAATTCGTGGTGCTGCAATTGCCCTAAATGTTTGTTTACTTTCACAATTTTATC
>CAZRCF010000525.1:0-1738 GCA_964598505.1 uncultured Lentimicrobiaceae bacterium
TACTGCATCTAGTGGTTCAAATGGAATTACTGGAACGTTAAGTATTGGTGGTGCTGATACATTTACTGTTGGAGGCACTCTAAATGTTGCTGATGGTCAAGCTGCAGGTACTTATACCGGAACTTTTGATGTAACAGTAGCTTACAACTAAATTATATTAAATTTAGCTAAGAAGAGAAAGGTGTAAAAACCTTTCTCTTCTTAAAAAAAAGTACTAAAAAACAAAAAACGATTGGCTATGAAACAAGCATGTTTGCTTTTTAAAAATAAGGATAAAATCAATACACGTGAATTCCATCCAATCGTGAAAATTAAAAACTATTTTCGGATGAAAACTATAAAAAACCTCGTATTTATAATATTGTTGTTAGCAAACCTTACTACATTCGGTCAAGCAACTTTAACAGGTACGGTTTACACCGAAATTGTACCTTTAACATCAGCTTCCGAATTACGACAGTTGAGCTTTGGACAATTTACACCAATAGGTGGTGGTGGTAATATAATTATTACACCTCAAGGTACACGTATGTCTAATGGTTCAATAATATTAACCGAAAGCTATATTAGCCAAGCAATATTTTCAATTTCCGGAACACAAACCAATACTTTAAGTGTTATTCTGCCAACAAATCCAATATATATTTATCATCAAAATGGAGTAAATTTTATGTATTTAGATTCGTGGACAATTGATATGCCTCAAGGTGGTAACTCTACAGCAAATAAAGATTTTATTGTTAATATTGGTGCATCATTACGTGTGGGACCAATTGAAGCAAATCCAATTGGCTTTTATTCAGGTAGTTATCCTATAATATTCTTCTACAATTAAAAGGAAAAAGGTTAAAGGTTAAAGTAAAAAGGAAAAAACTATGCACTGAGCGAAGTCGAAGTGAAAAGTACTAACTTATTTTTTAACAAAAAAAGTAAAAATGAAAAAAATATTAATAACAATACTAATACCATTATTAGGTCTGAATTTACAAATATTAGCACAAGGAAATTTATTAGTTTCCCCTGTTCGTGTTGTATTTGATGGCAAAAAACAGAAAGAGGAGCTTAGTTTGGTAAATACAGGAAACGATACAGCTATTTATTCTGTCTCTTTTTTGCAGTATAATATGACAGAAGATGGCGGTTTTGAAATTATTGACAAACCAAACGAAGGTCAAATGTTTGCCGACCCTTATTTGCGAATATTTCCACGTAAGGTAACACTTGCTCCTCGCGAATCGCAAGTAATACGATTAGAACTTCGTAGAAAATCAGATTTAAAAGCTGGCGAATATCGTTCGCACGTTTATTTTAGAGCCGAAAAAGGGTCAAGCCCACTTGGAATGGAGGTAAAAAGTAAAGATACTGCTTTAATGAGTGTTCAAATTACACCAGTTTTTGGTATAAGTATTCCAATTATTATTCGAACCGGTGATGTTAAAGTTACTTCTACTTTAAGTGATTTAAAACTCGAAAAGATAGACACAATTCAAAACTTAAAACTTACATTGAACAGAACCGGAAATATTTCTGTTTATGGAGATTTAATTGTTGATTTTATTCCAAATAACGGGAAATCTGTTGAAATAGGATTAGTTAGAGGAATTGCAGTTTACACAAATATTAATAAACGAAATGTTTCAATAAGATTAAATCAAACTGCAAATGTACTAAACTTAAAAAATGGAAAAATTAAAGTACGTTTTACCAGCCCAAAAGATACTCCTTACTTAGTTTATGC
>CAZRCF010000526.1:0-1735 GCA_964598505.1 uncultured Lentimicrobiaceae bacterium
ATTTACAACCAATATTTCCGGCATTTAAAATTAAATTATTTTGACAAATAATAGTATCGTTACCAAGATTTACAGTTGGTTTTGGAGTTGTACCAACCATTATTGTATCACTTGCAAAACAACCACTACTATTAGTAACTTTTACTGAGTATATTCCAGTTGTTGTTACATTAATAGTTTGGCTTGTTTGTCCCGTATTCCATAAATATGTGCAACCTGTATTATTTGCATTTAATGAAATATTATTACCTTGACAAATTGTGGTATCGTTTCCTAAATTTACTGATAATGAACAAGAATCTTTTATACATCTTAAATTAAATGCATAAGATTTATAGGGCTGATTGTAGTTTGAATAACAATCTGTAGCATTATATCCTATTCGATTTGCATGAGAATTACTGCTTTGATTAGAACTCCAAAAATCTCCATTATATCCTCTTGTAATAATACTTCCATCAACATTAGATAAAAATCCAGAAGTATGCATTTTCAAAACTGAATTAAAGCAATCTACATCATAATTCCAGTTTCCGCTAATATCTGCATTAGTCCATTCTGTATTTGTTGGGATTCTCCAATTATTGCCAAGTAATAAATTACATGGGTCATTTGCTAAAAGCCAATCACTGTTTTCATTTATTGAGCTATTCCATATCGAATTAGGAGTGCGTGTTGTTCCATCGTGTTTGTAGCCTTGTTTGCGGTTAAACTGCCAATACCAACCAGCTGCTATTTCTCTATTATCATTAGTGCTTGTTGGCATAACATCTGCGCCTAAATTTTTTATTGTCCAGCATTTATATGATCCAGATAAATTTGTTAATACTGTACCATAAGTAACTGTTTTAGTAACTGGTGCAATTTCATAAGCATTTCCTCCAACTAAACTATTATGGGTAATTGTTATATTTGAACCACAATTAAACTGGGCATTAACACTCGAAAAAGAATTTAAAAGCGATATTAATAAAAATATGTAAATGGTTAAATTTGATTTTTTTTTAAGTTGCATATTAACACTTTTTTCGATTAATTTTTTGAAATTATAAAACCAATATAGAGAGTTTTTTTATTATAATTTTTGTTGTTTATATAATCTTAATTATAGCCAAATTAGTCATATTATTCTCAACCGAAAAAAACTCGATTTTTGCATGTTTAAAATTGTTTTCAATAAACACTTTCCAACTTTCGGGACTCCAAAAATTAATATGTCCTTCATAAGTATCTATTCTTCCATTTGGTACGGATATAATTATAATTCCTTTTCCATCTTTTAACAATGATTTTATATTGTTTAATGCTTTTTCGGGATATAATAAGTGTTCAAGCACTTCTGTGCAAATAACAGCATCATAATTTCCCAATAAATTTTCAGGAATGTTATAAATATCGCAAGGTAAAAAAACTGCATTGGGAATTGTTTTTTTTGCAATTTCAAGTGCTTGTTCCGAAAAATCTGAACCTGTAAGCTTTATTGATGGGAATTGTTTTTGGATTCCGGATAATAAATGTCCTGTACCACAACCAATATCAATAATTGAATTTATATTTTCAAGAACATTGCTCTTTTTTATTACATCAATCAATTCATTATAAAATGATATTCTGCCCGGTTCAATATAACTTTTTAAAAAACGTTTATTGCTAAAAAGAAAATTCCAGTTTTCTAATGAATTTGAAGCCACAGGATCACCGGGAAATTCTGCAAACCCAACCCAGCCTATCTTTT
>CAZRCF010000527.1:0-1725 GCA_964598505.1 uncultured Lentimicrobiaceae bacterium
AAATTAATGGTACTATTTGTATAGGAAAATTATTGATAGATAACTAATTCTAATCGGAAGTTGGAAATATGCAAACATAAATCATGAACAGATGTGGTAATAGCAAAAATGTTTAATTAATAGTTTGCAATACCCCGAATATTTTATATTCGGGGTATTCTTGTATAAGTTTTTCAAAGATAAAGTTTTTTTAAGTTTATATTTTTATTTAATATTTGCTTTAAAATATTATATTTGTAGCACAAAATAATTAAAAAATTATAACAATGTTTACAATTATTGCAAAATGCTTAACATTAGCTTGTTTAAAAAGAATAAGCAAAATAACACTTTTTTTATTTTTTTTGTTTGCTACTATCCAATTAAATGCTCAAGATTTTGGCTATAAGGATTTGGATAATCTTAAAAAAGCTGCAAGTGTATTATTTGGAGTAAATAAAGTAAATTGTTATTATCATATTGCAAAAATTTATAATACGTTAGATCTAGATAGTGGACTTTTTTTTGGTAAAGAAGCCCTTAATATTTCAGAAAAAATAAATTATAAATATGGTATTGCTAATGCAAATTCAGTAATATCAACTAACTATTTTTATAGAGGTGATTATAGCAATAGTATTAAACATGGAAACATCGCATTAAATATTTTCAGAAAACTAAAAAACAAAAAAAGAGAACGATTAGTATTGAATAATTTGGGTATGACATATAGTTTTATGGGATTATTTGATAAAGCATTAGATTACAATTTAATGTCATTAAAAATTGCTGAAGAAATTAATGATTCATTAGGAATTGCATATTCGTATAATTTAAACGCAACATTATTATCAAAAGTCAACTTAACAGAAAAAGCATTAAATCTTAGATTAAAAGCCCTAAAAATATATAAAAAACTTAATAAACTTTCGGATGCCACAACTTTGCTAATAAAAATAAGCAATCATTACAACGATATTAAAAAATATGATAGCTCAAGATATTATTTAAATGATGCACTTAATATTGCTAAATCAAAAAATGATATACGTTCATTAGCTATAATAAGCTGTATAAAAGGTATTTATTTTAAAAATGAAAGAGTAATTGATTCAGCTATTTTTTATCATAATAAATCTATAGGTTATTACAACCAATTAAAATCAGATGATGTTTCAGGTCAATATTTAGAACTATCATTAGCTTTTATGCTAATTAACAAATTGGATAGTGCGAAATATTATCTTGACAAAGCGAATCCAATTATTATAAAAAACAAAAATTTTAATGATGTTTGCGATTTATATTTTAACTATGCTTGTTATTATGAAATAATTGGAGATTTGAAAACAACACTAAAATATTATTTTAAATATATCGATAAAAAGGATAGTTCAAATACAGAAGAACTTAATGATAAATTAGTAAATTGCCAAATTGATTATGAAATAGAAAAAGTAAAAGCCGAAAATGAAATACAAACTTTAAAAAATAGGAATCAAAGAAATATATTTATTATTTTATCAGTATTAATTTTTATTTTAGCTATTGCAATTTATAGTCGCTATTTGTTAAAAAAGAAAAATAATCGTTTGTTATCAGAAAAAAATATAGAACTTGAAAATGTAAATAAAATAAAAGATAAGTTTTTTGGCATTGTAGCACACGATCTAAAAAACCAACTTCAAGCGTTTCAGAATATTTTACAGGTTTTAACCGAAGATTATGATCAAATTTCGGAAGAAA
>CAZRCF010000528.1:0-1724 GCA_964598505.1 uncultured Lentimicrobiaceae bacterium
ATACCATCAGTAGATTTATACATTCCTGTTCCAATTTGACCAGAATTAAAATTTATTCCATTAGGTTGAGCTAATCCTTCTCCAGTACCAACATAAATTACACCACTTGGCGATTGAGCAATACAAGACACCGAAACGTTGTCTTCAATAGATTCTACTCTATTCCAAGTGTTCCCACCTGTATTAGAAACCCATAAACCTCCTGCAACACCACCGGCATAAATACGGTCTGTATTATTTTTGTCGATAAGTATTGCTCTTGTACGACCACCAACATTATCGGGTCCCATTTCGTACCAATCAATTCCTAAAGCAGCTTTGCTTTTGTTTTGGGCAATAAAGCTCAATACAGATTCACGAGCTTTTAACAGATCTTTATCGGAGATTTTTCCTGTTAACGGGTCTCCTTTAATCTGATTAAGCCATTTAATGGCTCCAGATATTCCTTGTTGATGATAAAAATCCTGAGCTTTGCGTGGTTGATAATTTTTCGTATGATTATTAAATACCATACTTATTACAAATCCACATATTGCTATAAAAGCAACAAAACTCAAAAATAGTTTTTTGTTTTTCATAACTGACTATTATTATTGTTATTAATTATTGATTCCCTTTTTAATAATGCAAATTTAAGCAATATTATATAAATAAACAATTTTTTTAAAGATTTTAATTTGTCAAATATTACTTAAAATCTAATGAATTATCTATTTTGTTATTAATGAATATATTACACAGTTAATTTTTGAAAAATATTTTTCAAATTGTATAAAAAAAACATCAAATAAATTTATATTTTTTCAATTAATCCTACAATTAACTTCGTCATTATTGGTTCCACTGAACCAGCAACATTTTGAACTTCTTCGTGAGTAGTTTCGTCGTTTAGGTCTTCTTTTTCGCCTGCATTTGTAATAACCGATAATCCAAAACACTTCATTCCTTGATGATTAGCAACAATTACTTCGGGAACTGTTGACATTCCGGTTGAATCGGCACCAAAGTTTTTAAAAAGTCGGTATTCGGCTTGGGTTTCAAGGGTGGGTCCAGTGCTACCAATATAAACTCCTTTTTGAACAGAAATATTATTTTCAGCAGCAACTTGCTCGGCAATTTTAATTAAATCGGGGTGATATGCTTTGCTCATATCGGGAAAACGAGGACCAAATTCATCTAAATTTTTGCCACGAAGCGGGTTTTCGGGAAAATAGTTTATATGGTCGCTGATAATCATAATATCACCTACTCGAAACTTAGGATTTAAGCCACCGGCAGCATTTGATACTATTAAATTTTCAACTCCAAGTAATTTCATAACTCGTACCGGAAAAGTAACTTGTTTCATATCGTATCCTTCGTAATAATGGAACCGACCTTGCATTGCAACAACATCTTTACCTCCTAATTTTCCGAAAATAAGTTTTCCCGAATGTCCTTCTACTGTAGATGTTGGAAAATTTGGTATATCAGAATAAGCGATTGATATTTGGTCGGTAATTTTTGAAGCCAAATTGCCTAAACCACTGCCAAGTATAATACCAATTTTTGGCGATGATTGTGTTTTTCCTTTTAAAAAATCTGATGTATCTTTAATTTTATTTATCATAAGCTTGATTTTAAAATTTTAAATTAGCAAATACAAATGTACAAAATATTTTACTGTACTTCTAAAAATTGCTTTTTTTTCGTTGAACTAAAGTGGGTAAGTGGTAACTTGTAAA
>CAZRCF010000529.1:0-1716 GCA_964598505.1 uncultured Lentimicrobiaceae bacterium
TTGGAAATTCCGGCTCTTAAACTTGAAGAAGTTCAAGCGTGGATTGGGTAATTAGAACACAAACCCACAATCGAAACTAATTGAGTTAGCTTTTAAACCATCGCTACGATTATATAATGCATACCGAACATCAATATATTTGAATGTTATAGTTTTTTTAGGTTTTGCTATTATCTTTTTGGCTTTATAACCAAAAGTGGGAACTTTAAAATGGGCAACGCCATAGAGTGGACTAATTCTAATCCCTATACCATATTTATTGTTTATAAAGCTCGATAAATCGTAATCAGAAGTATAATAAGTTTCTAATGGCACATAATTATTTATAATTGTCATTGCTAAATCGGCATTTGGCTCAAAAAATGGATTTCCTAACGAATCGCGAACTATTTCGTGTTGATTGTATGGTTTAAAATATTTTGCAGCTTGCTGCGTATAATAACGATAAAGGGGATAAATAGTTAATGCAGGAGTAATTTTAATTGGTAACTCTATACCAAAAGTGTGCGAAGTTAGCTCAAAATCATCCCAATAATAGCGGTAGTATATTCGCAGAGTTAAATAATCGTTAAGATAATAATTTGCTCGAATACCTATAGGAATTTTAATACGATGACGCGGTAAGTTTTCGGGTCGCATTGTTTTATCCCACCAATTTGTTGAATCGGGTTCAGGTTTGCCATCATTAAAATATACCCTATGAAATGGTGTATTTAAAATTCCATTTTGAATAACAAAATCTGTTGTAAACAAAATCTGAAGTCGTTTTGTTAGCACTTGTGCTAATGAGGCTGTAAATGTGGTTGTTAATCTATTATCGAGGTCGTAATCCTCCTCTTCGTTTCCAAATCTAACAAATTTATTATTAAGTGTATCTCCTCTAATTTCGCCCGGATAAATAAGTTTCCAAATATCATAATATAGTGTTGTTTTAAACGAGAAATCGGTATTTTCATTTTTTGACGATTTGCTGAAATTAAATCCTGCAGCTAATGATGTAACATCAAACTCTTTAGAAAAACCAAGCATCCCACCAATTGTACTTTTTGATTTTGGTAATTTTCGTGTATAACTTACATCTCCATGACCACGAACATCTTTGCTTGAAGCAGATGATATATATTTTTTAGAACTTGCACCAGAAAGAAATTTATCAATTTTATCACACGAAGCCGAAGTATAATAATCTATTCCAAAAGTTACAGAAATATCATTTACAGTATCAAAAGGCACATTTACAATAGTCATTGGAGCAATACAGTCTAATTTTTCGGTTCCAACGCCACCTGTTACTGGCGAATGATTACCATCTTGATTGTAATAATTAGATAGGATATTAACCTCTTTTTCTTCTAATGGACGATATTGCTGTGCAAAAACCAATCCGTGTAGCAAAAATGCTGTTAAAAATATTTTAATTAATTGCATCCGCAACCTCCTCCCGTTTTTCCTCCGGTAGCTCCCGATGAGCCTTCTCTGTATGATTCAATTCCATTATCGAAAACATCTGTTTTTTTACCGGCAAGTTTCATCTCCTCATCATTCAAATACATTTTCTGATAAGGTTTTACTTGCACACATCCTGTAAATATAATTTGTAATAAAACAAATATAAAAATAATTGAAAATATTTTTTTTAAGTTATTTTTTGAGAAAATATTTTTCATACGTAAATATTTAATTTGTAACTAATTTATTTTAAGTTATTTATATTTT
>CAZRCF010000530.1:0-1700 GCA_964598505.1 uncultured Lentimicrobiaceae bacterium
AAGCAATGCAGGGAATTATTGATGGGGAATATCCAATATCAGAAGAAATTCATTCTACAACATTAAGTTTACCTATTTCTTATTTTCACACCGACAGCAATATTATAAGGGTTGTTGAAGTTATGAATTTGTTTTAACCCTTACCATTTTGTGGCAAAAACTTGTATCCAAATATAGCCATTAGAGTTTGATTTAATATATGCAGCACCATACTCTTTGTAAATTGGATTCATTATATTTTTGCAATGATTTTCGCTATCTAACCACGATTGTATTGCCTCCTCTGCTGTGCCTTGACCTATTGCAAGGTTTTCGGCAACAGCTTGCCAAATATAACCGGCTTTTGTTACTCTTTGCGACGACGTTGAACCTCCTTTGCCAGTGTGTGTAAGTTCGTTTATTGTTGAAAGATATTTAACATGTTCTAAAGCCACTTTTGCTAAAGTATCGTTCCACTTTAATTGTTTTGTTGAATTATAATTGGTATTTCCGCATTTGCATGATTTGCTTCGAGCAATGTTAGTTAGTCTTAATAGTTCCTTATTATAATTATTATCTCTATTTTCGATTGGTTTTCTTTTTGGTTTTTTATGTCTGTTTTGTGCTTGTATAATTGTAAAAGAGAAACAAAACAGCAATATTATTATTCCTAATCGTTTCATGATATATTTTTTTTAGAGGTTATTAAAATTAGATTTTTCGAGGCTAACTTTTTTTAGTGAATAAGTGATTTGGAAAATAGTGATTAAGGAAATCTCCCAATCACTTAACCACTTTGCACTTATTCTTTAACGAAAAATAAAGAAATTTTTAGAAGTCCTGTTAAATGAATTTATTTTATAACGCTTTTCTTCATTTAATATTACTTTTATTGGATATTAAAAAATATAATAATACATTTCAGTGTTATATTTTCTCGATTATTTTTGTCTTGATATATTAGTTAGTGCCTGCAAGAATAACGAAAAAGTTGGCGTTTTCTTGCGAACACTAGTTAAAAGTGTAAAGTGTATTAATAATAAAATTCCATATAGTAACAACACCTATTGCACATAGTTTTGAAAAATAAAAGTTCCATTTCATTTTTGAAACTAATAACCATAATATTAGTGTATTAATTCCTAATCCTATCAACGAAATAAGAAAAAATTCGCTGAATTCTAAAAATATTTCAGGGTTTTGGCTTTTGTATGTCCAAATACGATTTAAAAAATAATTGCTTGATGCAGCAATACAAAAACCTATTGCATTTGCAATATATTGTTGCATTTTTATTTTTTCGCGAAGCAAATATGTTACGCCAAAATCAACAAAAACTCCCGAAAAACCGACAACGCCGAATTTTAAGAATTTTAGTAACATCGCTTTTGTAAAAAAATAGTTCATGCCTTTTTAAAATATTATGCAAATATGCTGAATTTTTTTAAATAAATTGTTTCATTTTGCATAAAAAGACCTCGATAATATATTTAAAAAGATACGAAATAAACAAAAAAGCTGCTTGTTTAGAGCAGCTTTTTATTACATTTAAAACTTAATCAGCTTCCCAACCTGCTGTTTATCGCCAACTTTAAGTTTATAAAAATATATTCCATTACTAATTTTCGATGCGTCGATATCAACAATTTGTTTGCCTTTATTCTGTTTTTCGTTTTTCAGTTTTATTAACTCTTTACCTGTAATATCAACAACTGATAATT
>CAZRCF010000531.1:0-1699 GCA_964598505.1 uncultured Lentimicrobiaceae bacterium
ATACAAAATAAGACTATCACCTTCACAAATTGTAGTATCATTACTAATAATTATATTAGGAGAGGGTTGAGAAACAACAATAAATGTATCAACCTTATTACAACCATTTTCGATAGAATTAACCCAAAAAATTCCTTGATTTGTTACTTGAATAGTAGCAGTTGTATCACCTGTACTCCATAAATATGATTGTCTTGCAGTAGTAAGATTTAAAATTACTGAAGTTCCATTGCACATTGTAATATTATGATTTATTGAACCTGAACCAAAGTTAGAAAAATACCCATAGCTACAACCCCAAATTGCATTACCATTTATTAATCCCAAATGAAATAAACTAGTAGAATTACTTAAATTATTTGCAGAGCCAACTGGTATTTGAGAAATGCTTAAAGATAAATGAGCAGATTTCCAATTACCATTTGTGCCAGGCACATTTACAAATATAGTAGGATTAATAATTGTAGAATTACCATTTAGTATAAAGTCATCTTCTGAACCACTTGGCACAAGTAAATTCAAAAAAAACAAAGAAGAACTAGATCTTGTAAAACTTACTTGGCTTGAGCCAGTACAATCTATTGGTGGGAGTACTGCTGATCCCATTTCACATCCATTACCCGAAGTATGCAAACAATAAATATTATTATTTGAATTAATATAACAATTTGAAGTAGTTAAATTATACTCATAAGTTTCACCTGAATTTAATGTTGTAATAGGTGTAGTACTACCATTCAAATAAATATTAGTATTATTTTGAGTGGCTAAAATAGATATTAATTCAAAATTAAGCTCACCTTTAGTAACTATATAGTTTTTGCCAATAACATTTATAGGTATAATTTGATCTCCTGCTAAGTCTCTACAGAAACCTGAAACAAGTAAATCATCTTTATAAGTTATTGCAATAGGTTTATTTGAATTAACAGTTGACCCATTTAAGTGGTTAGTTGCTAAATGACTTGAAGCAGTAGCTGAGTATGTTTGCCCTTTATTTAAAGTATATTAAAAGGTGTATTAGCAATGTGCCCAACAATATTCTTTTTAGGATTAATAGTTACAATAGTATTATTTTCAGTTGCTACAATATCAAATGAAGAAAAAGGTAGTGGAAAATGTATTGTACTATTACTATATGTAGCTTGCGAAGGAATAAAAAATTGCGTACCAATAGCATTTTTACCCTTTAACGCAAAAATTTCGGGATTACAATTGCAATAACTACTTACAACTTCGTAATAAACAGTAACTAAATTGTCGCTAACTATATGCAAACCATAGTTTAATATTGTATTAGCCGGTTTATTTTCAATATTATCAATATACGAAGATAAATCAACAGTTGTTGTAGAATTTGCCGGTATATTAACATTTATAGGTAAAAAAGTTGGATTTGCAGGTTGTGAAATAACTACATTACTTGCATTATTTAATGTTGATATTCTAAGTACTATAGGTATATCAAAATTATTGTCTCCAACTGATACATCCGGTGCAGCAAACCAAAATTCATTATCAACCTGTGAATAACAAATTATGTTGTATGAAATAAGAACAAATAATAAGGATATTTGTTTTAAACTGTTTTTATTTGATATATAAAACATATTTTAAAGTTAATAATTAATTTCTTATAAATTAATATTATTTTTGCAAAGGTAAAATTTTTTTCGGTTTATATAAATGATATTAAAAA
>CAZRCF010000532.1:0-1694 GCA_964598505.1 uncultured Lentimicrobiaceae bacterium
AACCTTTGTCATACTGAACGAAGAGAAGTATCTCTATTTTGTTATACTGAACAAAATGAATGAGATTCTTCGCTAAGGCTCAGAATGACAAAATCATCGCTATCACTCGTCATTACAAAACACCATAAAGTAAACAAGAAAATATATTAGTTTTCGCGTAAATACTATTAAAGAATATTGTGAATATTGGTTTTGAGTTTCTGCACATCAACAAGCTGAGGTGTCAGTTTTAAATATAACATCGTATTGTCAGGCTGAGCATGTCGAATCCACCATGTTGAAATAGACACTTCGACAGGCTCATTACGAAAGCTGAGTAAGCCCCACAAAGTTGCAAAATGTTTTACATATAAAGAGTGAGGCTGCAAATTGCAGCCTCTCTCTTTATTATAATTAAAAACCTTAAAATTATTAGTTAATTATAACTTTTCCAGTAAATACTTTTGTTCCTTGAGTAACTTTTAACATATAAATACCAGCTTTTAAATTGCTAACATTTAATGTTTCGATAGTATTATTTGTGTTAATTTCTTTAACATTTTGTCCAACTAAATTAAACAGACTAATAGTTGAAGTTCCATTGCTATTAAGCTCTACTTTTAATTCATTATTAGCAGGATTTGGGCTATAACCAATATTAATATCATTTGAATTTTCGGATATTCCAACTTGAGCAAAATTTGTTAAACCGGTAAGTTTGTATGAAATTGCATGATGTTCAAATGCATAAGTAGCACCATAAGCACTAGCTGGAGAATACATGCCATTATAATCCCCAGCATTATTATATCTTACATCTCCAGGTATAATAAACGATGCAGTATAATCAGTTTTATTAATAGCAGACATAAGTTGATTATTAGTTTCTTCATACGAATAGAATGTCATATAATTCATTTTATCTAAAGTATCTGCTAAAGAATATGAATAGCCAGGAATAAATTTATATGTTAAAGCAACGAATCTGTTAGTAGAAACTGGTAACGATAATGAAGAAGTTGAAATATAAATTAAATTTCCACCATTATTATTAGGGTTTACAGCATCAACAATAGTGTCTGCCGCAATAGCTGCAGTTAAAGGCATTTTATAAGTTATTTTAGTAGGAACATTTAGATTATTTGAAATGTAATCATAAGGTAATTCTAAAAAACGAACAGTGTCATTGCCTGGTGTAGCGGGCAAATAATCATCGTAAAAATAAGCATTATAATTAGTTTTATTTAAAACTATATCTATTTGAAGAGTATCAACAATACTAGTATTAACATGATTTCTTCTATATTTACAATAAATTTCAATTGAATCTAATGTATATGTACTATTTGATTTTAAAAGTAGTTCACCAGAGGCATTTACAGGGTCATTCCAATAAATACTTGTAACATCAATTACATCAGCTAATCCATGAACCCATGGGTTACTATACTCAGCGCCAAAAGCAGCTGTAATACTAGAGTCAGGAAATAACCAATTTTGATTCCTAGTAGGAGCTAAAGCAAATTGTGGTGTTATTGCATCAATAAAACTAAACCATCTACTATTTCCTTTAGAATTTGAATTGTTTGGTTTTGTAATTTTAATAGATTCTTTATTATCTATTGTTTTTCCGGTAATTTCTTTAGTTTGTAATTGCCCGAAAACAAGAGCAATAGCCATAACTAATGTAAATGTTGTAATTAATTTTTTCATTT
>CAZRCF010000533.1:0-1685 GCA_964598505.1 uncultured Lentimicrobiaceae bacterium
GTAGATATTGATAGTGTTTATTGGACAGGTGAAGGAGTTCAATATATATCACCTGAATTATCGAGGGTAACACCTGTAACACCGGGTATTTATTATTATGGATTCCATATTGTAGATTCTTTTGGTTGCCAGTACGATTCAATTGCACCAATTAATGTTGTTGTGTTGCCAAAACCAAACTTAGGACCCGATACAGCTTTTTGTGAAAAAACGCCACTTGTACTTAACCCAAATTATAGCATTGATACATTAAATCTTTCTTATTTATGGAACAAAGATAATAACACTGATAAAACATACCTAACAAGTTCAGCAGGCACATATATTGTTACTATAACAAATGATAATGGTATTATAAAATGTTCAAATAGTGATACAATAAATGTAATTGTAAACAATAACCCAATTATTGATTTTAATATGATTGATTCTGCGGGTTGCGAGCCATTGTTAACGAAATTCAATAATACAACTACATATTCACTTGGCGATACTATTACTTATGAGTGGATATTTGGCGATCCGAATAGTAGCAATAATACTTCAACAGCTTTAAATCCTGAGCATTTATATAATAATTATGGTGATTATTCAATTACACTAAAAGCAATTTCCGACAAAGGTTGTGGAGATGAAATTACACGGTATAATAATGTAGTAGTTTATCCAGTACCAGTAGCAGAATTTGCTGCAAATCCAAATCCAACTACACTATCCGAAAATCCAACTGTTGTATTTACTAATTATACTCAACGATATTATCCTGGAGATATAATTTGGCTTTGGGATTTTAAAGATGACAATACAAGTGCTGAGTTTAACCCATCTAATACATATACCAATCCCGATGATTACAAAGTACTTTTAACTGCAACAACATCGCATGGTTGTACCGATACAATTTCACATACAGTTATAGTTGAAGATGAGTTGTTTGTGCCAAATATTATTACTCCAAATAAAGATGGAGTAAATGATGTTTTAGTAATAGGAAATCTTAACTTAAATCGCGATAATGTATTAAAAATATACAACCGATATGGTAAAAAAGTTTATGAAAAGATAAATTATCGTACAACAGCAGTATGTAAAAAACTAAGTCCCGATGGAACAAAATGGAACTGTAGAAAAGAAACTTTTGTGAATGAAGATCAAGGTTGGACTGCAGAAGGATTGTCAGACGGAGTTTATTACTACACTTTAGAATACGACAGCTACATTAAAAAAGTTTTAATGAATGGTTCAATTTCAATTTATTCAGAATAATAATTTTAAGTCTTCAATAAAAAAGCCGATACTTAAGTATCGGCTTTTTTAATAAAATGTTATCTTAATAAAATAATTTTTTAATTATCAGGCAATCTTTTAAGCAAAATTTGTTAATGTGCTTAAGGGTGTGTAATGATATTCGATAAATAAAAGTATAATCAATTGGATTATTAAACTATAAAATTGATTTTGGTGATTGTTGTTCAAAATACTTTTTAATAGAGAATTCTAATCTCTTTCTTTAATACTTCAAGTGCAGAATCAGTAGGTAAAATGTTATAATCAACAATTATTTCAAAAATCTTTGAAGCTAATTCGTTAGATGTCGCATTAGCATTTAACTTGCCGGCAGCAAGATTTATTATTTTTACAACCTCTTCTTTTGCATTTTTTACTGCTTCCCAAGCTTCGCTCGA
>CAZRCF010000534.1:0-1679 GCA_964598505.1 uncultured Lentimicrobiaceae bacterium
TTTCAAATATTTTAAAGTTAAATTCAATATTATCTTTTTGCGACCGCGCACTTTGAATAGCAAAATCAATTGCTCTTTTTCTTTCTTGAGATTCCATGCCATTAAACAAATCAATATTTACCAATTTTGCTTTTTCAGAATTTACAATATTGGTATCGTAAAAATTTGAAAAATAGTAAAAACTACTTATATTAGTTTTTGAGAATTTTTTTTTATGATTTTTAACAACGCTTTTCAAAGAATCAATTTCAAAATTAAGTTGATTAACATTAAGCATTTGTTCGTTATTTTTAAAGAAAGCTTCATTGGTTTTTTCTCTCGAAAATGAACTTAAATCAATACGTTTATATTGCTCAGAGAATTTAACTCTTGTAATAGGTCGCATAAGCTCATATAATCCTTTATTTGGAGTTTCATCTGACACAAAACCATTATAAAGTGTAAATATTAAATATCTATTATCGTCAGTCATAACCATTTTTCCCCATTCGGCATGATTAACAGTAGTATTTCCCATTCTTTTTGAATGGTCATAAATAAGCACATCATGAATTGTTTGATTATCTCTATCGCGTTTTGCAATACGAATAACATAGTTGTCTATGCCTTTATAAAAAACGCCTTCCTCAATACTTAATGCAGGCTTTTGCTGTCTTACATCAAACAAAAGGGTTTGCATTTTAAGATTTGCAACAGGAAGAACATAGTTTGAAAATAAAAAAGCTACAATACTTAAAAAAATAGCAAAACTAAATAATGGAGTTAGTATTTTACGTAATGATATACCAGAAGCTTTCATTGCAACCAATTCATAGCTTTCGCCTAAATTGCCAAAAAGCATTAATGATGATAATAGAATTGCTAATGGCATTGCTAATGGAACAAATGTTGATGAAGCATAAAATAAAAGTTTTAATATTACATTAATTTCTAAACCTTTTCCTACTAAATCATCTATATATTTCCACAAAAACTGCATTAGTAATATAAATAAAGAAATAAAAAAAGTCATCACAAACGGACCAAAATATGACTTTAAGAGATATTGATATAATTTTTTCACAACAATTACATATTATAATATTAATGCAAATTTATCATTTTTATTTTAATTTTTTTCTTTAATAAATTAAATAGATAAATTATTTTATATATTTTTTAAAATAAAGGTTTATTAAAACAAAATTATTAATTATCTTTGCTATGAGATTTTAAAATAAATGTTTAACAAAAACAAAAAACAATGAAAAAAGTATTATTTTTTATTGCTGTTTCTGCAATTATATTTTCAGCAACAGCACAAAACAAAAAAGGGGTTTTAAAAAACCAAACTTTTGCTAAGAAAAATATTGTTAATGATTACTATCAATCATTAGGTCCTGTTCAAGAATCAAAAGTTGTATCAACATCAATTTTTTCTACTTCAGTAAATGGTTATACTATTTTTAGTGGTAACAAACTTAATGCTGACCAACAAAGCAAAACAATTGTATATACAGCGCGAAATGGTGGTGCTAATGGAGTTACTGGAAATGATATTAAAATGAGTTTTACAACAAATTACGGTGTTTCTTTTGATTCAATAGTTTATTCAAACCCTAGCTTGAAAAGATATCCTGGAGGTACACTTTTCAGAAATAGCAGTGGTTTATTTGTAATGTGTTCTGGACCTATAACTG
>CAZRCF010000535.1:0-1675 GCA_964598505.1 uncultured Lentimicrobiaceae bacterium
GCAACGAAACTGTTTGCTCAACATTATGTCCAAATTCGTGAACAGCAATATTATAACCTTTATAATCCATACCATTAGCACCAATTCTTGTTCTTAGGCGAGCTAAATCGCTTTTCATCATCGATTCTAAAGCATGGCCGGCACCACGCGAAGCGTCAACAGCAATTTTTGAGCAAATAAAATCTGCTTTATCTTTTGCAAAACCAAGTTTTGAAAGAATAATTGGTAAATCTTTTACAAATGCCTCTTTATTTGGATATTTTTCTTTCACTTTTGAATCTAAAACTTCATTTGAAATTGAACTTCTCGATTTAAAGCCATCGTACCAAATATCAAAAGTTTCTAATTTTCTTCCTAAGCGTTTTTCAATTAGTTTAGCAACTTTTTTAACTTGTGGCGATGAGATAAAATCAACAAACATTTTTTCAACATCTGCTTGCGAGATTTCCATTTCTTGATCAAATTTTCTTGAAATAAAAGTTGGAAATGTAGGGCTATAAGCATCAATAGCTTTTGCTGCAGTAAAATTATTAAGCAAATGCTGGTATCTTGTTGATGGTTCTGGAGTAGTTTTTACTTCAATAGTTTCATTAAAAACTTTATTTGTATATGGATTCCAAGTATATTTATCATTATTAATTATTTCTTGAGGAATAGATTGATTAATAATTCTTTTCATTACCTCGTAGATAATACGCTGTTTATCTAATCCTGTTTTTTTGTCGCCATAATGCGATTTTAACTCATCGCGTAAGCCCCAGTGAGTAATTAGTTTCATACTTTTTGGGAAAAGAGTTTTGCCGGTATTATCAAACAAATTTCCCATAAAAATATTATAATTTGATATGTAAGTATCAGAATTAGTAGTAGTTTCGCTATATTTTAACAAAAGCGAAGCCGGAACTCTTGAAGCAAAAATATCGCCAATTCGAGCAAAACCCCAATCGCGAGGAGTCCACATTGCTCCAACGGTTTGTTTCTCGTCAAGTGTGTAAAATGGAAAATTAATTGTGATTATAAAAGCTAATTTATTATCAAAAAAATCATCAGTAATATGCGAAAACGGATCCCAAGCACCAAAAACTTCATCAATAGGCATAACTTCGCCCATATCTAATTGCAAAGGACGTTTCATTTCTAAACTTATACGATTAAAATAACCATAAATATTTTCGAAATTTATTTGCAATTTATTAAAAAGCTGTTGAATTTGTTTATCATCTGATATAAAGTTTTTTTCACAAAAAGCAGTAAAATCTTGCTCAGTACCATCAACACTACGCCATAATGAAGCGGTTTGTGTAACACATTTACTAATTCGATACTTGTTTAAAGAGGCATGTTTTGATTCTAATAAACGGATTGTTTTATTAACTGTTTCAGCGCTAATTACATTAGCTTTTTGAGCATTTGCAGAACAAAAAGCTCCAAACACTATTACCATAATTAATGTTATTGTTTTTTTCATTGTTTTTTAATTTTATTGTTTGATTAATTAAACAAAAATTGATTTAATCATCAAAAATACAAATTATTATTAATATTTTAGTTGTTATTTGAAAGTTTTAAAAAATTAATTTTATTCTCACAATACAAACTGTATGTCAGTTTTTAACTTCACAAATCTCTCTTTTGTCATCCTACATTTGCAAATTATAAAAAAGGATTAAATTTG
>CAZRCF010000536.1:0-1668 GCA_964598505.1 uncultured Lentimicrobiaceae bacterium
ATGCTTCCAATAACAAATGCATAACATAAAAAAAATGTAGTTCAACCCTTGTTAACCCCTCTCCACCAACTCCTTAAACCTATCGCCACGCTCTTCAAAATTTATAAATTGGTCGTAACTTGCGGCGGCGGGTGATAATAGACATGTTTTGTTGGGTTTGGTATGCTCAAAAGCAATTTTTTATTTTATATCCCTTTCGGTTTCTATACTTGCTTATTATTTGGAGTTTTAAAACAATAAAACAAAAAGAATTTTTTTTAAAACAGTACATGAAAAATTATTAATTGCCAATTATACGAAATGAAAATAATATTTCTTAATTTTGGAACATAATAAAAATGTGTGACACTGTCACACAAATTTAACAAATATGATAGGATTAAGAAAAAACATTGATTACCAGCAACTAATTGATAGAATTGGAGATATTTATCAATCTGCCAAAAGTAAAATAATTTCAGCGGTGAACGTTGAAATGCTATTAGCTTACTGGCAAATAGGAAAGGATATTATTGAATTTGAACAAGGTGGAAAACTAAAAGCCGAATATGGGAAACAACTCTTAGAAAATTTGGCAAAAGATTTAACTTTACGATATGGGAAAGGATTTAGTAGAAGTAATTTAAACTATATGAGATTGTTATTTAATAATTATCCAATTTGTGAGACACTGTAACACAAATTAACATGGTCTCATTACTACGAACTTTTGAAAGTTGATGATGATTTAGCAAGAGACTTTTACGAAAAACAGGCAATTGCTGATAATTGGACAATCCGTGAATTACGAAGACAAAAGAAAACAGGTCTGTATCATAGAATAGCGATAGGTAAAGACAAAGAAAAAATTATTGAACTTTCAAAACACGGGCAAATAATCAAATCGGAAGATGATTTTATTAAAAATCCGCATATTTTTGAATTTATGAATTTTCCAGAAAACTATGAATATACTGAAAACGATATTGAAAAAGCAATAATAAACAATCTGCAAGAATTTTTACTTGAATTAGGAAAAGGATTTGCATTTATTGGTCGCCAACAACGCATTACTTTGAATAATAGACATTATTTAGTCGATTTGGTATTTTACCATGTAAAACTAAAATGTTACGTTTTAATAGATTTGAAAATTGGTGAAGTTGCTTACGAACATATCGGACAAATGAAACTTTATTTGGGTTATTATGAAAAAGAGGTAAACGATATAACAGATAACGAACCAATTGGGTTGATTTTATCAGAAGAGAAAGATGATATAATGGTTGAATATGCAATGCTGAAAGATACATCAAAATTAATTGTATCAAAATATCAGCTTTATTTGCCTGATTTAGTGCAACTAAAAAATAGAGTAAAAGAAATAATTGAACAATGAAGTGGCTATAACTTAAAAATTGCGTCAATTAGCTAATTTTCTCTGATGCACTTATTGCAAATGCTCTAAAAATATAGAATCATAGCAATTTTTTTTCGTAACAATTAAATTGTTTAAAATTAGTTATCTTTTTTAAAAACTCCCCACCAACACTTTAAACCTATCGCCACGCTCCTCAAAATTTATAAATTGGTCGTAGCTTGCGGCGGCTGGTGATAATAGACAGGTTTTGCCAGTTTCGGTATGCTTAAAAGAAATTTTTACTATTTGTGTGTAATCGTTTTCAAAAA
>CAZRCF010000537.1:0-1668 GCA_964598505.1 uncultured Lentimicrobiaceae bacterium
TTAAAAATTGTTCTAATCTATTTTTAATATCGATTATTTGCTTTAATTTATTATAAAAAACTTTTTTGTTATTGCTTAATAAATTGTGTGTTAGCAATTATTCAAAGTTAAGAAATATTGCACACTAATAACGCTTAAAAAACTGATTAATGCAGAAAAAAAGACAAAGTAATTAGTTATTGAGTGATTTCCTTAATCACTATTTTCTAATTCACCTATTCACTATTTACCATGCACCAGTTACTGGTTAACACTTATTAAAATTTAACTCCAAGCGTAGCAGCTTTTTTAAACTTTTTAACTGTTCCGTCGGTTTTCCATACTTCAATAAAAATAATATAAATACCCGCTGGAGCTTTATGATTGTCAATTGTTGTACCGTCCCAACTAAAAGTGCCTTCGATAGCAATAAGTTCGTTGTTTATTAGATGCTTTATTTTTGCCCCCGATGAATTATAAATCCAAATATTAATTCTATAACCATTTTGGGCAAATTTATAATTTATATTGAGGTTGTCGTTTATGCCATCATTATCGGGGCTAAAAACTTCCGGTTCAATTGTTATTTCATCAGTTGAATTTCCATTTCCCGAATATTGAGAATTTTTATAACCCGGTGTTGCATATCCAACTGTAGATGCTGCCGAATGCCAATTTGTGTTATCAATAGACGAACGTAATGGGGAAATTCTTTCTAATGAAACACCATCGGTTGTTTTTAGTAATGGATAGTGCATGCTTACATTATAAGCAACTTTGTCAATTTCTAAACTATTTAAATCGGTTAAAACAACAACACCATCATCGTTATTATATGTTGGAAATGAGCTTAACTGAACAAAATTTTTCGTTGTTTGAGTTATATATTGTTGTTTTACAGCATTTGAATTGCTCGACAGAACTACATAAGCATCAGGAAAAAGAAGATAACCTTCGGTAGTAATAGTTTTCATTATCGCTACACCGTTGTAAATATTTCCAAGTAAAAGTTGTTTTAAATCGATTACTTTTTGCGAAATATTAATTAACTCAATAAAATCTACTCCATCTTCTCTTGGGTTTGAAAGAATTTCATTTATAATCAAATCTTTTGGTTCGGGTTTATTAGGAAATGCAAAACGCACATTGCTATTAATTGTAAGTATATTTCCATAGCAATCGGTAATTGTATCGGAAACTGTAAGTGAATATATTTCTCCGTGAACAATTGAATCGGCAAAAGTGAGTAAAACAGATTTATATGACGGTGCTGTTGGTAAAGCAGAAATTGGATTATTTAAGTTTGGGCTTGCCAAATAATTATTCAAATTTGATAAATAATAAACATCCATGCTTTCCGAAAAATAGACCATTACCGAATATTTATCTTGAATAATTGCTCGCAGAATTTCTGGGTTTGAATTATCGGGATTTGACGAAAAAATCGAGTTTCTTTTACCCGGTGTTCCTCCCGAAAAATCAGTAGAAGCTTCCCAATTACTACTTTCACCGCAATAATTAAAAGGGTCAATTTGCTCAAGCGACCAACCGCCATTTTTTTTCAAATCATCACCATACCAACTATCCGAAAAAGTTATATAATGAATTAATTTTGATGAAGGATCTGAAAGCGAAATCTCCTGACCACCATTTGTAATTGACATACTTGACAGCCCAATTGTTGCGATA
>CAZRCF010000538.1:0-1660 GCA_964598505.1 uncultured Lentimicrobiaceae bacterium
CTACGGCACCCTGCTCCCAAAGCAGGTACTCTACCAAACTGAGCTATATCCCGTTTACGTTAGTTTAACTAAATTAACTATATCACATAGAAGAAATTATGTTAAGCAAATAAAAATTTTAAAAATATCTTTTAAGTTTTTTATTTCGTTGAGAAATGAGCTTTTTTTCCAGAAATAAAACGTTCTATTTTTTAGTTTTGAGTCTGTTAAGATTTTTGACTCAAATTTTTAATTTTTTTTTTTATTATTTCTTGATTCCCAATCAAACTTTAATCTAAAATGAAATATAGAACATAGTATAATAAAAAAAGTGGTTTTAAATCACTCTTTATATTATCAAAACTTGACAAGAACTATAGACTAATTTATATAAATCAATATGCGATTTATCAGAGAATAAATAAATTACTTTTAAAAATAAGTTTAAAAAATGGTTTTTAACAACCGTATAAAAGAAATACAAACAATAATCTATGATGGATCGAAAATAGTTTTTGAGTCCATCGCTAGATTTTTGGGTTATCCAGACATTCCTGGAATGCCAATTTTTCCATTAGACTCAAAATTACGTGATCAATTAACAAGCCCAGATTTATTACCAAAACATATAACACAAATACCTCCTAATCAAATACAACGTCCTGAAACTTTAAGTGAGGCATTATTTGGAACTTTTCCTTATACCATGCCAATTGAGAAACATTTTTATCAGCATAAGGCAGAAGGATACTACAATTTTTATGTAGAAAATTATAGAAATATGTATTTTTTACCAGATTGGTTATCAGGATATATACAAATTAATTTTAATATAACCGTTGATCATTCTAATTTAGAATTGTGTAGAGATGTATTTTTTTATGTCATATTACTTTATGGAGCGATTATTAGTATACGAACAATGTTATTTTGGATGCTTGCGATCAATCCTTACACTTATCCATGGGTATTTGCTGTTGATTTTGTTGATTGGATTTATGATGGTTTAGCAGGAATTTTACCATGTATAGTTGGTATTGATTTAGTGCCTACATTTTTAGCAATGCTAATTGGAAAAATTACCGATTCGGCAAATCATTTAGTTTTTACTATGCCATTTCTACCAAGTGAAGGCAATAAAGTTAAAATGATAATTGATGGAGAATTAAAAGATGTCGTTCAATTTCATTATTTACCTTATTTATGGTATAAATATCCAATACCAAACAATCTTCGAGAATTTTGGTATTTCGAGCGACCAGATATACTGAATTTTATGGAAGAAAATTATGCTCAATTCGGTATACATTTTCGTCCATTAATATCTGGTTCAGAAATTGTCCCGCTGATAGATTCTATAACTTTTTTTGAACCGCTTGATACTGTTTCAAAAGAGTTTTTTTGAAGTTTTTTAATAAAGATTAAAATAAAGATAAAAAAACCTTAAATTTATTTATAAAGTTTTTTTATCTTTTAATAAATAGTAATTACAATAATTTAATATTAAATATAAATATTTAATATTAAATTATTGTAATTACTATTTATTAAAAGATAATGGTAAAATTATTAATAGATTTATGTCATATGTTTATATGGCAAATAAAAAATAAATTATGGATATTGTAAGAGAGTTTGATCCTGGCTCAGGATGAACGCTGGCGGTATGCCTAACACATGC
>CAZRCF010000539.1:0-1038 GCA_964598505.1 uncultured Lentimicrobiaceae bacterium
ACAGGAGATAGCAAATTAAGTTATGATTGAATTTTGGAGATGTTGTGCGAAGTTTCCGAACTTCGCACTTTTTTTGTTTGGAAGTTTGTAGTTTCAATTTGAGAAATAGATACTAAAACTAAGAAATACAAATTTTGCAAATATTTTTAATTTATCCCGAAGGGATTACATGTTTATAGCGATCAATTTAATTACAAGTTTGTGCGACCCCCGATAGGGGTCGTATCGTTATTTATCTATTTTTTCTATAAACTTATGACCTCTTCGAGGTCAGGAATTAAAACCGTTTTGTTTTTAAGTTTGTAAATTCAAAATTCAAAAGTTAAATATTTATTTTTAAAAATACATACAATTGTAAAATTTATTATAATTTATGTTTTATATTTGCAGGAAATATTATACACCTAAAATATTATAAAAAGGTGCATAAAGCATGCCGTTTCTGGGTGGCTTTGTACAACTTGTATGGTAAAAGGTGTATATATAAACTAGTTATAAGCTATGGTGAGACAAAATCTTGACAATATGAAATATTCATTATTTTATTTTTTTATTTGTATTTGTTCAGCCGCATTTTCTCAGGCAAGAGTTGATGTTCAATACGAAGAAGATACAGAAGGAAAGTATAAATTTTATTGTATAAATGAAAATTATTGTAATTATACGATAGAGATTTTTTTTGAAGATTTTTCCAACTTTAAGAAAGATATTCAAATTCCTTATAAAACAGAAGTCCAATATGGTAGAAATTATTTGTTTACTTTAGAAACTTTGGACCCGACTAAGTGCTCAACTTTTAAGTATAATTATACGTATATAAAAGGATGTATAAATCCAAAAATTAATAGGGATTTTACTTATTTATTACCTGTTGGGATTGGAAAAACTACAGAAACATTTAATATTGAATATTTAAATATTAATAAAAAGGATCCTGAACCAAAAGATTTTTATGCAATTGGATTTAAAACTAATATAGGGGATACAATATTTGCTGCAAGGAGAGGAATAGTCACATCAATAAGAGATACAGCAAAT
>CAZRCF010000539.1:1048-1660 GCA_964598505.1 uncultured Lentimicrobiaceae bacterium
TATATTATAATTTTGAACAACAATTAAAAGTCAAAAATAAAGATGGTTCAAATATTAAAATATATTGGGCTTATGTCCCTTTGTTTTTTTATACAAAGGAAGAAAATAAAGTTAGATTAAACTTTAGACAAAAGTATATTAGTGAACATCCTGATTCAATAATAATTCAGGAAATGACAAAAAGGCAATTAAAAAAGTGGAAAAAACTTAACCACATCCTATAATTGAGTAGACCGCCCTACAAGTAATTAGCTGACAGGGAGAGTCTCCTAAAATACAGTACACACGTGTTGCGCGAAGTTTCGGAACTTCGCATAACCTTTAAAAAAGTTGTTTTAAAAACAAAACAGGCTTAAAATATTCATTTTAAGCCTGTTTTATTAATTAAATATAAAACCAACTACTTCACATTAACAGTTTTACTGCCAAAATAGGAGTAATAATTACCATCGTACATAGCATCGGCACTTACCGGTCCCATTTTATAAGTTCCTTTTGAAACCACTCTCACTAAGTAATAGAAATTTTTAATATATCCGGTAGCAGTTGTAAACATGGTAATTCTGTCGTCGCGCATATCCAAAAACTCAGGTATTGCACGGTCTTTTGTCC
>CAZRCF010000540.1:0-1657 GCA_964598505.1 uncultured Lentimicrobiaceae bacterium
ATAATTCCAAAACTAAATGTGCCTATAACTGTTGCCAATTTTTCCATAACATCGTAAAAGCTAAAAAACGAAGTATGGTCGCGAGTTTCGGCAGGCAACATTTTTGAGTATGTGGAACGTGCAATTGCCTGACAACCACCCATTACCATACCTACAAAAAATGCTACAATAATAAATCCTGCTGCATCTGTAATTCGGTAAGCTCCATAAACAATAATTATCCAACCAAATACTGCTATTATTAAAGATCGAATATTTCCAACACGTTTTGATATTTTAACAAACATCCAAGCTCCAACCATTCCTAGTAATTGAATTAATAATATTGTTGGTATTAATATTTTATCGTCTAACATTAGAGTTTTTTTGCCATAAATTGCCGACATAAACATTACATTTAACACTCCCATTGTCATAAATAAATATGCATATAGGAATAAGCGTAAATTGGGCATTGCTTTTACTTGGTTAAACACTTTTTTTAATTCTTGATACCCTTTAAGTAACGTTTTTCCTTTTGAGCGATTTCCAAGTGTATATTTTGGTAGTTTGAAAAATGTAATTTGCGAAAATCCAAGCCACCAAACGCAAACAGTTACAAAAGAAATTCGAGCAGGAAGAGTTTTATCAACAATTCCAAAAAGGTCGGGTTTCATTATCATTGTTAAATTAAAAAGAAGTAGAATTACAGCACCCAAATAGCCCATTGCAAAACCACTTGCACTAATTCTATCTTGATCTTCGGGTGCGGCAATAATAGGTAAAAACGAATTATAAAAAACTATACTTCCACAATAACCTATTGTTGCCAAAGTAAACGAAATCATTCCGAATTCAATTGCCGACCGATGAAAGAAAAATAACATACCGCACGACAAAGCTCCTAAAACTGTGAAAAATTGCATAAATGCTTTTCTTCTACCGGTAAAATCGGCTATTGCTGAAAAAAATGGCGAAAAAATTCCTATAATTAAATATGCTGAAGCTATACACCATGAGTATAAAACCGAGTTTATTATTTCAATTCCAAAAAAAGATATTGTATTAATACCTCCTGTTGAGGTCATTTTTTCAAAAAAAACCGGAAATACAATTGATAATACTGTAAGTTGATAAACCGAATTTGACCAATCGTACATTACCCATGCACGGATAGTTTTTTTATCACCTTTTACTATTTGCTTGCTTCTATCTATTTTTAACATAAGTTTGTTTTTAAAAAACGCAAAAGAGTGCTTGTTAACAAATTACTTTCTAATGTAATTAATAAACTGATAATCTAAACCAGAGTTTTCATCTGTAAAAATATCCGATTTTTCTTTAATTTCCCAAATATTACAATCAATTTCAGGAAACCAAGTATCGGCTTCAAAATTTTTGAAAACATGAGTTATATATAGTTTTTGAGCAATTTCAATAAACTGTTTGTAAACCATTGCACCACCAATTACAAAAACTTCTTCTTCGTTTTTTGTAAGTTTTAAAACCTCGTCAATTGAAAATGCAAGTTCAACGTTCTCGATTTTTAAATCTATGTTTTTTGTTAAAACAATATTTCTTCTTTTTGGCAAAGGTTTTATTGGCAATGAATACCAAGTGTTTTCACCCATAATAACCGGTTTCCCTGTTGTAATTGACTTAAAATGCTTTAAATCGT
>CAZRCF010000541.1:0-1656 GCA_964598505.1 uncultured Lentimicrobiaceae bacterium
CCTTGAACTCCTGTAAACCAAACTATTATCATTGCAAATTGGCAAAGTAGGAGAGTGTAGGTAATTAAAAACACAGTTTTTGTCTTTTTTAATGCAATAAAAATCAGAATAATTAAGTATAATGGATTGCACCATAGTATATTATAGTTGTCTTTACTGTATGTTTGCTCGGTAAAAAACCATAATGTAATAATTAAAATACTTAAAAATCCAATTATACCAAAAATTGAATATTGCAGTTTTTTGCTTCGGAAAACAATTGTAATTAAAGCTAAAATTGAAAATAATATTATCGGATTGAATATTGAAAAACCATCTTTTAACGAACTATTTACAACATTTAATTGCTTCGATTCGCCTACTAATGGCTGATTGTTGATTGTTGCGTTTTTAGCATAATTTGACAGATAAATTGGCAAAAACATACTTTCGTTGGCAGTTACTTCGTAGTCGATTAATGAACCTAAAATAAGATTAATCCCTAAATTAGTCCACTTTTTATCAAATAAACATTCGGTAATTAAATCTCGATACGATTTATTGATAGTTATGTTATTGAAATTAATTTTTCTGTTAATACTTTTCAAAACTACATCTCTAAGTTTGGTAGAGCAATTATTTTTCAGAAAATCGTAATAATAAAATTTATTTTCGGGTTTGTACAAAAAATTTAATAACTCAACAATATTTGTCTTTTCTGCAGGTGTTAGAAATATTTCTTGTTCAATAACCCATCGGTTTTCTTCGGTATAATCTTTGATAAAATTTGAAGTTTTTTGTCGCCCAATTTGGTATAACATAATTCCATTTGCAAATTTGCCATAGAAATTTGGAGTGTTAAAGTCGAAAATTCCAAAGTTGTATATAATATCAAAATTGTTTTTGCTATCAATAATTCTAATTGCGCTGTGTCCAAACGAAGAGTATAATTCAACACTTTGCGAACAAGTTAATAGACTAACTCTGATATTGTCATTTGATTTTGAAGTATTTAAAAATAAAAATGAAAGAATAGTTATTAAAAATATTTTTCTCATAAAAGTTTACTATTTTTGGTTCTGTATTAGAATATTGTTAATATTGGTTATGAAATTCCGCACTTCGAGATGCTCAGTGCTACTTTTGCTACGTTGTCAGGCTGAGCTTGTCGAAGCCCCTCATGTAAAATAAACACACTTCGACAGGCTCAGTGTGACAGTTTTAAAAGTATATTTCAAATATTCAAAATTATTATAAAACACATCATTATTTTTTAAAATTAACTCCGACCAACTTACCGACTAATATTATTTCTTGCTATTCTGGTGTTCGCTACGCAGCAAATCATTTACCGTTTTTACAGGATTAAAAGTAATAATTGGAACTTCAACAAAAATAGTTATCCAATTAGCCATAGCACCATTCCACAAACCTGGCACTTCCATTGCTTTAAGCTCTTTACCATCTTTCGATTTTACAGATATAAAACCAGTTTCATTGTCGATAAACATATTTAAATCGAAGTTTTCACCTTTAAAATCTTTAATTCCACATACTATATCAACAGGGTTAAAATGAGTAGATTGTGATACAATATTTTCCTGTTTTTCGTCAGAAAAGTCAATTTGCGATGATTCTACAATTTGAAGCGAAATATTTGAACTATTTGTAACCCAA
>CAZRCF010000542.1:0-1653 GCA_964598505.1 uncultured Lentimicrobiaceae bacterium
CCAATTCGTGGTGCTGCAATTGCCCTAAATGTTTGTTTACTTTCACAATTTTATCGCCATTTTTAGAAAACGATTATTTATCAAAAATTTACGGCGAAAATTTGTTTGAAAAACAGAGTATGATTACATATTTGCGAGAACTTACAGGAATAGACAATGTGAAACCTTTTGAATGTGTAGGTACTACCGAAGAAGTGAATATTGCATTGTGCGAAACTATTAAAAAGTGGGATACAAAAAAACCACTACCTTTGCTTTTAAATTATTTTAAAAACAGCGATATTTTTGAAAAATACAAATCGATAGATTTTAAAAAGTTTATGTTGAATTTCGATAAAAATCATTTTTTAAACGATAATGAATTTGCAAATCTTAAGATAAAAATCGAATGGATATTATCAAAATATTAGAAAATAAAAGCATTATTATTTTAGGATTTGGCCGCGAAGGTCAATCTTCGTACAGATTTTTGCGAAATAAATTTCCTCAAAAGCACCTTACTATTGCTGATGGAAACTCAAATTTCGATATTTTACCATTTAAAAATGATACTAATATCTCTTTTGTTTTAGGTAAAAATTATTTAGAAACCATCGGAAATTTTGATATAATTATTAAAACACCCGGTATTTCGTTTAAAAATATTAAAGTTCCCGAAAATTGTATTGTAACTTCGCAAACTGATATTTTTATGAACCTTTTTGGCAAGCAAACTATCGGAATTACAGGCACAAAAGGCAAAAGCACAACTACAACTCTGATTTACCATATACTAAAACAAAGCAATAAAAACACTTTGCTTGCAGGAAATATTGGAATACCATTATTAGATATTACAAACGATATAAATGCCGAAACCACCATTGTTTGCGAGCTTTCGTCGCATCAACTCGAATATTTAACCTCAGCTCCGCATATTGCAATTTTGCTAAATATTCATCAGGAACATTTGGATCATTATGTTGATTATAAAGCATATCAATTAGCAAAATATAATATTGCACTGCAACAAACTGATAACGATTATTTTATAAATAATTTTGATGATGTTGAAGTGTTGAATTTAATAAACCAACAAAAACCAAAAAGCAAATTAATACAATTTTCTGAGAAAAATATTGCAAATAATTGTTGCTATTTAACCAATAATGAATTTCAATTTTACAAAGATAATAAGCCCGAAATTGTTTGCAAATTATCGGACAACTTGCCATTAAAAGGCTTTCACAACTCAATGAATATGATGGCTGCAATATTGGCAGCAAAATTAAAAAATATTGCAAACTACGATATAGAAAAAGGTTTGCAAACGTATAAACCATTACCTCATCGTTTGGAGTTTGTTTGCACAAAAAATGGTATTAATTTTTATAACGATTCAATTTCTACAATACCCGAAGCAACAATTGAGGCACTAAAAACGCTTAAAACTGTTGAAACTCTTATATTGGGTGGCTTCGATAGAGGAATTGACTATACAGTTTTGATTGATTTTTTAATTAAAAATCCTGTTACAACAATAATTTTTAATGGAAATGCCGGCAAACGAATATTAGATATTTTTACACAAAAAGGCATTCCATCTAAAACAAACTGCTTTTTTGAAAACGATTACACACAAATAGTAAAAATTTCTTTTAAGCATACCGAAAC
>CAZRCF010000543.1:0-1641 GCA_964598505.1 uncultured Lentimicrobiaceae bacterium
TTTCATAACTTTAAATTTTTAATTAATAATTTGGGGTTCTATAATTAATTAATTCAAAAAAACATTAAGAACCCATACAATGTTTTTTAAAAAATTAAAATTAATCTAAAAAAATATATTATATTAAATTTTATAGAATTTTAACATAAAATTTTCATATTGAATAAGATATTTTATACTGAATATTTAAAAAAGCACCCTATATAAGATTTTTTAGGTGCTTTTATTAATTTCAACTGTTTATTTGTAAAAAACAATTTTTAAAATGCTACATATAAAATTATGAATTACTTAGCTTACCAACATGCAGGTTGGTCTGTAGGTGTTGAACAAGCCCAACAACTGTGAGTAGCACATGCAGCTCCACCATGAGTAACCTCAATACAAGGAATTTGATTTGTTATATCAGGCTGACATATCGGACCTGTACAAAAATCACTACACATAGCTTCGTATGAGACACACAGATAACTATACCTTTTAATACCACCACCTTTAACTTCAGCAATTATACTTTCATTTAAACTGGCAATTGTTTCTTTGTTTAATTGCAATTTTTTCTTTTTCATAACTTTAAATTTTTAATTAATAAAATTGGGTTCTATAATTTATTAATTCAAAAAAACACCAAGAACCCATAAAATGTTTTTTGAAACTTATCAATACAAAATTACAATGTTATAAATAATAAAAACAATAGGTATTTTTACTTATTTTTAATAGGTAATTTTACAGATTTATATTTTAATATTGCAATTTCATTTTTTCTACAATTAATTATATACTAAAAATATCAACGATGATTTTATAACAATGACATAAGAGAATTCAAATGGTTGGGAAATCGTTAATTATTTTAAATTTAATCATGTAAAACAACAAAGTAATAAATTAGCACATTTTTATTACTTTTGCACTCAAATGAAAGTTGATTACACAAAATATATAAAATCTCCAATATTTAGTATTATTTCCGATTGTGCTCAAAAAATTGGTATAGATTGTTACGTAATTGGTGGTTATGTACGCGATTCGATAATGGGACGAAAAACTAACGATATTGATATTGTTGCTATTGGTAGTGGAATAGAACTTGCTGAAGCTGTTGCCAAAAAACTAAAAACTCAAGTTAGCGTTTTTAAAAACTTTGGTACTGCAATGTTGCACTACAAAGATATGGAAGTAGAATTTGTTGGAGCAAGAAAAGAATCGTATAACAAAGATTCTCGAAAACCAATAGTAGAAAATGGAACATTATCGGATGACCAAAACCGTCGCGATTTTACAATTAATGCAATGGCTATTGGTTTAGATAAAAATAATTATGGGAAACTGCTCGATCCATTTAATGGTATTAAAGATATTGAAAATAAAATAATTCGAACGCCCTTAAATCCTGATATTACTTTTTCAGATGATCCCTTGCGAATGATGCGTGCTATACGTTTTGCAACGCAATTAAGGTTTTCAATTGAAGAAACTACTTTTGAGGGAATTATCCGTCAAGTGGAGCGAATTGATATAATTTCAAAAGAGCGAATTTCTGATGAATTAAATAAAATAATTCTTAGCTCAATACCATCAAAAGGTTTTGTTTTATTAGATAAATCGAATCTTTTATCAAAAATATTTCCTGAATTT
>CAZRCF010000544.1:0-1629 GCA_964598505.1 uncultured Lentimicrobiaceae bacterium
GATGCATTTTATATTGTTAAAAACGATATTGGCTATATAAAATTAGATAGATTTGCCCAAACATCAATGGAGGAGTTAAAAAATGCCTTAATTGATTTGAAGAAAAAAGGCATGAAAAATCTTATTTTAGATTTAAGAGGCAACGGAGGAGGGTTGCTGGGTGTAGCTATTGAACTTGCTGATGAATTTCTGGAAAAAGGCAAACTAATAGTTTACACTGAAGGCACCGCATCACCTATTCAACGTTATAATGCTACCGAAAAAGGAAATTTTGAAAAAGGTCGATTAATAGTATTAATTGACGAAGGTTCGGCTTCGGCAAGCGAGATTGTTTCGGGTGCAGTTCAAGATTGGGATAGAGGATTAATTATTGGTCGTCGCTCATTTGGAAAAGGATTAGTTCAAAAACCATTTCCTCTTAACGATGGTAGTATGATTAGGCTTACAACAAGTAGGTATTATACACCAACCGGCAGATGTATTCAAAAACCATATACCGATGGGCTTGATGATTATTATAAAGATTTTACCAAAAGATTTAAACATGGTGAATTTTTAAATGCGGATAGTATTAAATTTCCAGATTCATTAAAATATTATACTCCTTCAAAAAGAATTGTGTACGGCGGTGGTGGTATTATGCCCGATATTTTTGTGCCTTTAGATACTAATCGCTTATCCGATTATTACTCAAAATTGATTAGAAAAGGTGTTTTCAACAACTATGTAATGCAATATTTAGATAATAATCGAGCAAGTTTGAAAAAACAATATCCTACATTCGATATTTTTAGGAAAAATTTCATAATTGATGATAAAATGATGTCTGATTTTAATGACTTTGCGAGAAAAGAAGGCGTAACAGATAGTATTGATTTTGTGTTTACCGATTATATAAATTCTTTTATTGAACAGTCAAAAGATACTTTAAATAAAATTTATAAAAATGCATCAAATGCTGGAAATGTTGAAATAAATTCACAGTTTAGCAATATGTTAAATAACTATATTAGCAATGAAATTAACAAATCGGTCAGCAAAAAGGTTATTGCAGAATCGGAAATATACTTAAAACTTAATTTAAGATTTTTATTTGCCAGAAATTTATACGATTTTTCTTCGGCAATTCAAATTTGGACTGAAGTTGATGACGCATATCATAAAGCAGTAGAAGTAATTGCTAATGAAAAACTGTTTAATGAAATGAAAATTAAGCAATAAACCGAATTTTTATTATAATAGTTAAGAGTTCCGAACTCTCTTAGAGTTCGGAACTCTGATATAAAATATTGATGTTTTTTTTAATAAAAAGAGTTCGGAACTCTAAAAGAGTTCCGAACTCGATGTAGCTCCACCGGGAATCGAACCTGGATCTAAAGTTTAGGAAACTTCCATTCTATCCGTTGAACTATGGAGCCATTTTTTTGCAAAGATACAATTTTCATCTTTTATTTCTGACAAAACTTAAATTAAGTCGTACGAATTAACTTTTTCAACTGAAAAGTGTTAATTTTGTGATTATAAATATAAAAAAAATGAGCGGAATATTGTGGAATGAAATTGTATTTGGACCAATAAAAAGCAGACGTTTAGGTTCATCGCTTGGTATAAATTTACTGCCAGAGAAAT
>CAZRCF010000545.1:0-214 GCA_964598505.1 uncultured Lentimicrobiaceae bacterium
ACAGGTGCAACTACTACATTTACATTTACCTATAACCCAACCGTTGTTGGTGTAAGCAATCAAACTGTAGTAATTGCAACAAATGGTGGAGATATTACAATTAATTTATCCGGAACTGCTATTCTATGTCCTGCAATTAATACATTTCCTTGGACTGAAAGTTTTGAGAGTTTTAATATTCCTGCTAATTGTTGGTCAAAACAAAGTCCTGATG
>CAZRCF010000545.1:407-1628 GCA_964598505.1 uncultured Lentimicrobiaceae bacterium
TATTTCTAATAATTGGAAACGTTTTGAAATTCCTTTAACTTCTTATGCTGGTCAAGATATTTATATTGCTTTTAACGAGCATGTTGCTAATAATACAGCTGACGGTGCTTTTATTGCAATTGATATGGTTAAGGTTGATGCTACTTCTAATATAAACGAAATTAATAATAATATTACATCTATTTTCCCTAACCCTGTTAATAACGAATTAAATATTACTACAACTTCAGAGATGAAAAGTTTAAAAATAACTAACTCATTAGGACAAGTTGTAATTAATAATAGTGTTAGTGGTAATAGCTATAAAGTTAATACTACTTCTTTAAATGCAGGTGTTTATTTTGTACAAATGGAAACTTCAAATGGAATTTCAACACAAAAATTTGTTGTTAGCGAATAACAGTTTTGTTTTATTATAAAAAAATAGGGTTGGAAATTTCAACCCTATTTTTTTATACAAGAGTTCCGAACTCTTATTCGATAATTTTAATTTTTAATTTTTTTGATTCATACTTAGAACTAATTTTACCTCCAATTTGTGTGGCTTTTTGCAAAGATGAATTTATAAATCTTTCAATATAAATACTACCACTACCAACCGAAATATTAGATAATTCTTCAGGTTTAACTCTAATTGAATTAGCTCCTATATTTTCTGTTGTAAATCGTGCAATATGAATTGAATCTTTTAATATAATTTCAAGATTATCTTTTCCTGTTGTAGGCATTCCACTCCAGCTAATAACTCCGCCTTTTGATTTTGATAATGTATTGTTTTCAATAGCTGGCTCGGCTTTTAATATTGGGATTTTATTTTCATAAACTTCTCCGTCGTTATTTATATATTTAAAATTATGCTCAACAATTAATGACCCTGCTTTTTCATATTTATACGAAGTGCCAAACCATGAGCTTTTGTGCGATGATATTTCAATATCGTTGTAAAAAAATTTACTTTTATCAACTAATTTTAATGTAGTACCATTTTCGCCACCAAAACGAAAACTTGCATATACATCTAATTCTTCATCGGTAGCATCGTAACTAACATCATAAGTTTGAAATATTTCAGATTGCATAACTTTGTTTGATTCCGATGTTTCATTTGAAGCACACGATGTTAATAAAATTGTGCCAATTGAAATTACTGTTAATAATGATAATTGTTTCATACGTAAATATTTAATTTGTAACTAATTTATTTTAAGTTATTTATATTTT
>CAZRCF010000546.1:0-1622 GCA_964598505.1 uncultured Lentimicrobiaceae bacterium
AATTTAAAACTTGTGCTTGCACCGATACATCTAATGCCGATACCGATTCGTCGCAAACAATAAGTTCGGGATTAAGTGCCAAAGCTCGTGCTATGCATATACGCTGCCTTTGTCCGCCCGAAAATTCATGCGGATACCTATTAAAAAGCGTTTCCGATAAATTAACTCTATTTAATAAATATTTAGCTTTCTGTTGTCGCTCTTTTTCAGTTTTGTATATTTTATGAACTCGCATTGGCTCAACTATTGCTTCACCAATTGTTAGTCTAGGGTTTAGCGATGAATATGGGTCTTGAAAAATTATCTGTATCTCTTTTCGCAAACTTTTTAATTTTCCACCACTTAATTTAGATAAATCAATGCCTTTATACATTACAGTACCACTTGTTGGCTTAATTAATTGCAACAAAGTACGTCCGAGTGTAGTTTTTCCGCAGCCCGATTCTCCTACAAGTCCTAATGTTTCGCCTTTGTAAACTTCAAAACTTATATTGTTTACTGCTTTTAATGTAGTCGATTTTCCGAATAATGAAATGCTTTTCGATTTAAAATCTTTTTCAAGATTAGAAATAGTTAGTAACGGTTCTTGTTGGTATAGTTTTTCTAATCGTTTCTCGCGACTTTCGGAAGTAATTAAATTATGTGATTTTAAAACCTCTTCATCTGTTTTTGTGGTTTCCATCATTTCGGCAACAGTTGGCAAAGTTTCGTAGCGAACATGCAAAGGCGGGCGACAAAATAGCAATCCTTTTGTATATGGATGTTGTGGCTTTGTGAAAATATCTTTTGTTTTACCTTGTTCAACAATTTTACCTTTATACATAACCAAAACCTCATCGGCAATTTCCGATACAACGCCTAAATCGTGAGTGATAAAAATAATACTCATTCCATATTTATCTCTCAACGAACGTAAAAGTTCTAAAATACCTTTTTGCACCGTAACATCTAATGCAGTAGTTGGTTCATCGGCAATTAGCACATCTGGATTACACGATATTGCCATTGCAATCATCACTCTTTGTTTCTGTCCGCCCGATATTTCATGAGGATATTTTTCAAAAATAATTTCAGGATTTGGCAACATTACCTCACTAAAAAGCCTTATAACCTCTTTTTTAGCTTTCGATGAACTTAATTTCTTATGAAGTTCTATTGATTCGGCAACTTGTTTGCCGCATTTCATTGATGGATTAAGCGAAGTCATAGGTTCTTGAAATATCATAGAAATTCGATTTCCGCGATATTTGCGAATATTTTTATTGTTTAAGTTTAGAAGATTAATAGGTTTATCGTTCTCAAAAAACAAAATTTCACCATTTGGAATTCTTGATTGCGATTGCGAAAGTAGTTTCATAATGGATAGACTTGTAACCGACTTACCGGAACCCGATTCGCCTACAATGCCAAGAATTTGTTTTTTATTTAATGTAAAACTTATATTATCAATTGCACGGGTAACCTGTTCTTTGTTATGAAATTCAACTGTTAAGTTATTTACTTCTAATACAGGGTGCATCTCTTTTTTTTTGTATGGCTAAATTACAAAAATAATTGTAAACTATAGATAAATTCCTTAACTTTGATTTTTCAAAAAACAGATAATGAGTTTTAGTATCAAT
>CAZRCF010000547.1:0-1621 GCA_964598505.1 uncultured Lentimicrobiaceae bacterium
CCGATAATACCGACATAACTCCATAATAAGAACCTCTTTCAAAAAATTCCATTATTATAACTGTCCAGTAATTGCGTGGAAATGATTTTATTCCGCTATTATTCATAGTTAAAATTTTTGTATTTTGTTGATTAGTAAATCTAATATTAAAGTATTTACTTATAGTTTAATATCTTCTACTTTAATATTTAATTTACCTTCAACGTGAGCAATTAATTTTAAAGCACCCTGAACAACCCAAAAATCATCAATTACAATATCGCTTACATTGCAATTTAAAAGGATTCCATCAATAACTTTATAATTTTTCAACTCATTGTTTATTGTGCTTTTCATATCTTTTACTTGATCCGAAATTGGAAACTTTAAATTTGGTTCTATCATTTTTAAAAAAGTTCCATGTAATAACCAATTTGCTGATTTTACTAAAACATTTCGAGTATTTATTTCAAAATCAATATTTTTAATTTCAATTACAGATGTCTCTTTATTATATTCCGGAGCTCCTGAAAAATAGACAGTTCCCTTTACCGAACCCGATAAATTAGCCACAAACATCATTTTTCCTTCGCTGCCAAAAACTTCTAAATTATTTATAATAACTTTTTTCTTACCTTGACTAAACTCCTTGCCAATTAGCTCTTTTCGTGCAACTTCTGATATTTGGTTAAAAGTAACATCGGAACTAAAATTCAAAATAAACTTATCATCAGATTTTTTCACAAAACCCAAATTAGGCAAATTATTGTTTATTGAAGCTTCGGGCTGATGACCAATATACGACTCAACTATTGATTTTACTCCTACTGTAAGGTTTAAATGATTGTTTGCCGATGACATTGGGGCACAAAACAACTCTTTTGGTTCAATTTTTAACCAAACATTGTAATCATTATTTATATTCATTGGAGTTTGAATACCAACCCAAGCATCTTGAACATATTTTTTCAATGGAACACTTTGTGTAACAGTTTTATCAATTTGAGTATTAATTAATCC
Source organism: uncultured Lentimicrobiaceae bacterium (assembly GCA_964598505.1). Lineage (GTDB taxonomy): Bacteria > Bacteroidota > Bacteroidia > Bacteroidales > WCHB1-69 > CAZRCF01. The sequence continues at coordinate 1,000 of CAZRCF010000547.1, forward strand.
CGAACATGATTTTAATGCAATATTTGCAATTGAAGTAACAGGAATAGTTATACCGCCAACACTTAGCGAAGGTTTTTTAATCCATTCGTATCCATCAGATGTTGTTGTTGTTTTAATTACCCAATCTTTAGTTACGGAAACTGATGTTTTATATTTTAATGCTATTTCGCCAGTAGCTTCGTAATAATCGGAAACGCTAAATCCGAATTTTTCAATTTTCCACCCAAATTTCGACCAAACTTTAAGCGGTATCTTGTATTGTATTTGACTTCCAACAGCATTAAAAGAAAAGTTTTGCGATTTCCAAAGTTTTATTTGCAAATTGTCATCTTCTAAATTATTATCTTCATAAATCAAACCTTTAAATTTATCGTTTACCGATGTTTCTATTTTTTTAATATCTATATCTATCGGTAAATTTACAATTGATATTTTTGGTTTATAATCCATTGGAATATATTCCTCTTTTGGTTTATCAATTTTTATTGTTTTACAACTTATTGCCACAAAAAAAACTAATAATGAAATAACTATTTTCGTTTTTACCATACTTTATTACTGTTACAAAAATTTAGTAATTATATTTGTGAAAAATTTTCACAAATATAATTACTAAAAATAA
>CAZRCF010000548.1:0-1615 GCA_964598505.1 uncultured Lentimicrobiaceae bacterium
CTAAAACTTATATAGTTGATTTTGAAAGATACAAAAAATGTCATTATATTAGAGCGTTTTCGCTCAATTTCGAGTTTGTGGGTTTTAAAAATTCAACATTATTAATTAACTTTGAAGTGTAGTTTGAAAAGTTATTGCGATTTAGTCCATTACAGTGCAAAACCTTGGAACACCAACACCTTTTTTAAAACAACTTTCAACAAAAAAACAATTATGGAAAACACATTCGATTTGAAAGAATATTTAATAAATTTTTATAACGAGAACTTTAAATCAATTACGGTTTCGGATAACCTAGCAATAAAGGATTTAAGAAATAATAGTATTGAGCAATTTTCCACACAAGGCTTCCCAAATCATACAATGGAGGAGTGGAAAAACACAAATCTTAGCGATGCTATTTCCGAAAAATATGATATAGTTCTCTCTCCTCAGCCATATAATCCGGTAGAAACTTATTTTAAATGTAGTGTGCATAACTTTGATACTTATATGTTTACATTGTTAAATGGTTGGTATGTTCACAAAAATGCACCACTTACTACTTTTCCTGATGGAACTATTGTGGGAAGTTTGGCAGAAGCAAGAAAACAATATCCAGAAATTATTGAGCAACATTTAGGCAAATATAGTGAAGATAAAAAAAATCCATTAAGTGCTTTAAATACAGCATTTATGTTAGATGGATTTTTTGTTTATGTTCCCGAAAATGTTCATGTATCAAAGCCAATGCAAGTTGTTAGCTTAGTAAATACCGATAAAAATTTGCTAATTCAAAGTAGAAATTTAATTATTACCGAACAAAATTCATCTTTAAAATTGGTTCATTGCGACGATTCTATTAAATTTGGAAAAACATTTATAAATACTGTTACAGAAATAAGCATTGGCGAAAATTCAAATGTAGATTATTATAAACTGGAAAATAAAGACGACAGAGCTGCTTTAATTAATAATGTATACGTTAATCAATTAGATAACAGCAATTTCACATCAAATACTGTAACGTTTAATGCCGGATTGTCTCGCAACAATACTAATGTAAAAATTGATGGCAAAAACTGTAATTCAAATGTGCATGGTTTGTATTTAGTTGATAAAACCCAGCGTGTTGATAACTATGTATTAATCAATCATTTAAAACCAAATAGTAATAGCAGCCAGCTTTTTAAAGGAATTGTTGATGATCAGGCAAAAGGCTCTTATAATGGGCATGTTATAGTTCATCGAGATGCTCAAAAAACTGTTGCATATCAATCGAATAAAAATATTGCATTAACCGATGAAGCAATAATAAATACAAAACCATTTTTAGAAATTTATGCCGATGATGTAAAATGTAGTCATGGAGCAACAGTTGGTCAATTAGATTTGGAAGCAATGTTTTACTTGCGTTCACGGGGTATTTGCGAACGCAATGCCCGAATGCTTTTGCTTTATGCTTTTGCAATGGAAGTTGTTAATAATGTAAAAATTGATGCTTTAAAAGAGCAAATTGAACAAATGGTTTCAAAGCGATTAAGTGGCGAACTAACTATATGCGACCAATGCGTTCTGCATTGTTCCGACGAACAACATTTTAATTTTGAAATTGATTTATCGAAAATTTAAAATT
>CAZRCF010000549.1:0-1609 GCA_964598505.1 uncultured Lentimicrobiaceae bacterium
ATATTACAAGTGCTATTGTGGCTATTGTTATAATTACATTTAACATTTAATCCTCTTGCCATCTACTCATTTTTTCTTTTCGTTCCTGTTTTAGAAAATTATAGTAACTTAAGCAAAGTGCTATAACTTCAATTAGGATTACCGTACCCGCTAATATGATGTAATTTTTCATATACAAGCCTCGCTAATTTCTTTTGCCAGTTTGAGTAATTCCTTGCTCATTTCCTGACTTTGTTTTATACTCAATTCACTCCCCTTGCTACTTTTTTGACTTATTGCGTTGTATGTCGCCAAGTCGCAAAGTGTAGCAATTTTGACTTTTTTTTGCAATTGTTTTAGTTTTTGTATCGTTAACATTTTTTCTCCTAATAATTTATTGCATTTTGCTTGTTCATAAAAAAGTGGATTCCTGCTCCACATTCAACCCATCTATTAGGATTAAAATCCTCAACTTTTACGATTTCCCCAACTTTATAAATAAAATCTTTATCGTAGTCGGAGGGTATTTCTTTTATCCCGCCCTCAATTTCCAAAACCAGAGCTTCCGAGCATCTGCATTTATAGGAAGTCGCGGAACTCCTTAATGCGTTTTCAGTGATTTGCAATTTTATTATTTTACGATTCGCTTTTTTCCAGCCAATGAAAGAGCCTTCTTCGGGGCAAGATAAATTATAAAAACTCGCATTTTCAAAACTCGCATTTCTTAAATTCGCATATTCTAAATTCGCATATTTTAAATTCGCATATTTTAAATTCGCATATTTTAAATTTGCATTTTTTAAATTCGCATTTTCTAAACTCGCATTTTTTAAATTCGCATTTTCTAAACTCGCATTTTCTAAATTCGCATTTTCTAAACTCGCATTTTTTAGGCACAACCGTTCGCCTCTATCAAGATTATTTAGCCATTCCCGATGTAATTTTATTTTATTTTCTAACTCTTCTTTTGTTATCGTTGACATTTTTTTCTCCTAATATAAAATGTGTTTTGTCTGTCATTGTTTTTAATTTTCTCAAAGTCGAATAAATCAGACTTTTTGATTTTTCTGAATTCTCTTTCGAAATAGCTTGCAAGGTGCAAACTCTTATGTTTAATGCAATATTCAACTGCGTAGCTTTGCAGGTCAGAAGTTCTGTATAAGTACTTCCCTTTGCCTTGCTTTATATTTTCGGTGAATTTGTTAATAATAAATTGTTTTACGCTCACTTTATACCTCCTTCTCAAAATTACGAATAGGTGTTTTATTAAAGTCTTCGCAATGTGTTTCGGAAATAAAATAGTATCTATATTTTTTTGCAATATTTACTTTGTGTGTAAGCATTATACTATTATTCAATGTAAGACGATCTTCATTTATAATTGCAATTTTAGTATAATTATCTTTTATAAACTGCTTGCATTCTACATCTGTCATTTTTACTTTCTTTTTTTCGGGAATGATACGGTAATAATTATTAACAATGTCCCAAATTGGGTCACTTATATTTAGCCACCCTGATCCACCCCAATACTCAATGTTGCTCACGCCATTTTCTTTTTTATATTGCAACATAACATTTGCATTGTATATCCTCAACTGGTCTTTGTCCAGTTTCTTTATATCTTCAA
>CAZRCF010000550.1:0-1608 GCA_964598505.1 uncultured Lentimicrobiaceae bacterium
TATATTTGTAGCATAAATATTTTAAAAAATTTAACAATGTTTACATTTATAACAAAATGCCTAACAGTAGCTTGTTCAAGAAAAATAAGCAAAATAATGTTTTTTTTATTCTTTTTGTTTGCTACTATTCAATTAAAAGCTCAAGATTATGATGCAAGTGACTTGGATAGCTTAAAAAAAGCAGCATATAAATCAACAGAAAAAAATAAAATAGATTGTTATAATCACATTTCTTTGATATACTTTTATAATAATTTTGATAGTAGTTTTTACTATGGAAATAGTGCTCTTAAAATCGCTGAAAAAATTAATTATGAGCAAGGAATAGCTGTTGCTCATGACAGAATTGCAACAGTTTATTATTATCTTCGTGATAATAATAATAGCCTAAGACACTTAATTAAAGCATTAGAACTATATAAAAAACTTGGATACAAAAAGGATGTATTAACTACTATGCAAAATTTAATTACATTATATACAAAAATGAGTTTATATGATAAAGCATTGGATAATGGTTTTAAATGTCTTAAAGCCAGCGAAGAAATAAAAGATACTTCCAATATAACTGCTGTTTATCGTTCAACTGCTCTTATTTATGGTAAAATGGGAATGAGAGAAAAAGCAATCGAATTAAACTTAAAAGCACTTAAACTGTATAGAGGGATAAATGATGAAAAGCCCATTTTTGTAGATGTAATGAATAATATAGGTTCTTTTTATGTTGAACTAGATAAACTTGATAGTGCTAAGCATTATATAAAAAAAGCTCTTACGTTATCAAAATCAGTTAATTTAAAAGCGTTCGCTGATGTTTGTGAAACTTATGGCAGGCTGTTTTTTGAAGAACATAAATATGATTCTGCTCTTATATATCATTATAAAGCAATTGCTATAAATACTAAATTAAAGATAAATGATGTACATCCATTTATTAGCCTTTCTAAAGCATATTTAAAACTTAACAAAATGGATAGTTCAAAATATTATCTTGATAAGGCTCATAAAATGATGATTAAAGTGAATGACCTTGAAACCAATAAGAGTATTTACAGATTATACGCAAAATATTACGAAAAAATTAATGATACCCCAAAAGCATTAGAATATTATCGTTTATATTCTGCAACAAAAGACACTATACTTTCCGAAATATCCAGGAATAAAGTAATAGATTTACAAATTGGGTTTGAAACAGAAAAACTGAAAGCTGAAAATGAAATACAAACATTAAAAATTACTCAAAACAGAAATCAAAGAAATTTCTCTATTTTATTATCAGCTTTAATACTTATATTGACAATAGTTATTTATAATCGGTTTTTATTAAAGAAGAAAATAAACCGATTATTAACAGAAAAAAACATTGAACTCGAAAATATAAACAAAATAAAAGACAAGTTTTTTGGTATTGTAGCACACGACCTTAAAAATCAACTTCAAGCGTTTCAAAATATTTTACAGGTTTTAACGGAAGATTATGATCAAATTTCGGAAGAAAAACGTCATAAACTAATAATTAGAATTAATAGTGCAGCAAATACACTATATGGAGTTTTAGAAAATTTGCTTATTTGGTCAACATCGCAAATTAAAGGTATTAATTTT
>CAZRCF010000551.1:0-1606 GCA_964598505.1 uncultured Lentimicrobiaceae bacterium
GGCGCACCACATACTATTAATGCTTTAGTAGAAAACTATGGCTCTCAAAAGCAATTAAACAAAACTGTTACACTATCTATTTCAAGTCCTAATACATTTAATCAAACTTATGTAATTGATAGTATTTTGCCTTTTGAAATTAAAAATATTTCATTCGTTATTAATCCATCAGCTATAGGAGTTAATACTGTATCTGTTTCCTTGCCTAACGATGATGATAACTTAAATAACACAAAAGTATATCGTATGCAAACTATAGATGCAGGTATAGTAATGGATACTTCGGTTCATAAAGTAATTACAGCTGCCGATACTTCAAAATGGATAAATTTCATATTTCCAAAATATTACAATGCACTTGTTACCGATACTAATTTTTATATTGGTATTGCACAAATGGGTTCAGGCTATAATCCACTTGGCTCGCAAGCCGAATATCCTGTAAGAAGTAATTCATTTTATACCACAGCAAGTTTAACTGGTGGTGCTTATACTCAGGTTACATCAAAAGGCAGATTTATGATTGAAGCACAAATTGGTGCTATGTCATATTATCAACCAAAATTGCTATATGCTAACTTTCCTGTAAGTGGCTGTGGTATTCACAACGATTCGGTAAGAGTAAGAATTAGAAATAATGGTACCGATACAATTCCTGCCAATACTATTACAGCTCGCTATAGAGCAAATGGAGTTTTATCTGCACCACAACTTGTTAATATTGCAATACCTTCAAATACCGAAACATTTTGGTCGTTTGTACCTGGAAATTTTGTTGCAAGTTTAACTGATAGCACTTGGAACTTAAAAATATGGATTAACCATCCTCAAGATTTTATAAATGTTGATGACACAATTCAAAACTATCAATTTGTCTCAAAACTTGTACCTGAAACACCTAATATTACATCTCCACATCCAATACACTATGCACAATATGCTGAATATGTTGGACTGGCTGCTCTTATTCCATTTCCATTTATTGGACAAGTAAATTGGTATGCAACTTCAACAAGTACTTCTATGATAAAGTACGGTGATGATTTTGAAATAGATACAATGCGTACTTGTGATTCAACAGTTTATTTATCTTCATTACGGATTAAAGATGGAGTAAATGGTTGCGAAAGTGGACGAGATTCTATAAGAATAATAGTTACAAATTGCCCAACTCAGGATTTATCTCCAAGATCGGTTACTGCACCTATTTCAAAATGTAATTTACGAAACGAAAATATTAAGGTAAGTATTAAAAATTATCTTAATGTAACTGTTCCTGCAAATTTTGCAAATATTTATTATCAAGTAAATAATGGAATAGTTGTAAAAGATACAATTGATGCTCAAATTAATTCAAGAGGAACAATTAATTTTACTTTTTCGCAACCTTCCGATTTTTCTGCTCCATTTGGTGATGTTACATACAACATTAAAGTATGGACAAAAGTAGCCGGTGATACATATAATTTAAACGATACGATAAATTATACTATTGTTTCTGGTTTTACTGCAATACCTTATAGCCCAACAAATATAAATGTAAATTATGGTGATAAATATACATTTAATTCAAATAATGTAATGTATATTTATCCAAATAAAAATA
>CAZRCF010000552.1:0-1602 GCA_964598505.1 uncultured Lentimicrobiaceae bacterium
TCAGTAAAAGTTACTAATAGTAGTGGTTGTTTTGCAAGTGATACAATAATGGTTACTTTAAATTCAACTGTAGCCAATTTTAATATCCCAGATACAATATGTGTAAATCAACCTATCATCATTCAAAATACAACAACGTGTGGTAGTACATATTATTGGAATTTTGATTCAGGAAGTTTATCAAATAATCCTTTAGGTGCAAATATGGGCAATATAGGTATTTTAAACCGTCCTGTATATTCAACAATAGTAAAAGACGGTAATAATTATTATGTTTTTATTACAAATACTAATAGTGGTACTATTACCAAGTTGTATTTTGGAAACAGTTTAACAAATAACCCAATTTCAACTAATTTAGGTAGTTTTGGCGTTTTACCTTCTTCAATTGAAGGCATTCAAATAAAAAAAGATAGTATAACTGGTTTATGGATTGGTTTAGTTTTAGCTGCTTATAATAACAATTTAGTTAAACTTAACTTTGGCAATAGTATAAATAATGTTCCAACTGCCTCCAATATAGGAAATATTTCAAATGTAATGAGTTATCCACATACAATTTATACATTTTACGAAGGTGGTAATTGGTATAGTTTTGTTGTTAATAATTCTAATAATACTTTATTAAAATTAAGTTTTGGAAATAGTTTGACCAATAATCCAACTGCTATAAATTTAGGAAATATTGGAGGATTAAATGGACCTGTTGGTTTGTACCCTATTCAAGAAAATGGAATATGGTATCTGTTTATAGTTAATAGGGATAATAATTCAATATCAAGATTAAATTTTGGTAGTTCTTTACTTAATATTCCTACTGGGGTTAATCTTGGCAATATTGGCAATACATTTAATATGCCACGTTCAATTTCAATATTACGCGATTGTGGACAAATATTTGGTTTTATTGTTAATGAAACAACTAATGATATTGTTAAGTTATCTTTTCCTAATGGATTATTAAATCCACCGAATGGTGTTTCATTAGGAAATATAGCAAATTTTTCATTTCCTCATCATATTTCTGAAATTATTAGGGGTGGTGATTCTTTATATTGTTTAATTACAAATGTAAATAACAATACTATGTCAAAATTATGCTTTTATACGCCAAACAACTCTTCAATAGCATCCTCAAACATCGAAACCCCTCCACTTTATTCATATAACTCTCCTGGTAATTACAGTGTGAACTTAGCTGTAAACGAAGGTTTGCCAAATCAATCAAATATTTGCAAAGAGGTTGTGGTTGTTAATAATATTAGTGTTAATTTAGGAAACGATACCACAATTTGTCAAGGTAATAATATTACCTTAAATGCAAATAATCCAGGTTGTACATATTTATGGAATACAGGACAAACAAGCCAAACTATTAATGTAACAACAACTGGGATTTATTCAGTAAAAGTTACTAATAGCAATGGATGTTTTGCAAGTGATACTATAACAGTTACCATAATACCAAACCCAATAGTTAATCTTGGGAATGACACTATTATTTGTCAAAATAATTTAATTTTAAATGCCGGAAATATTGGTTGTAAATATTTATGGAATACCGGAGATACAACACAGATGCTAAATATTACAAATACAGGA
>CAZRCF010000553.1:0-1594 GCA_964598505.1 uncultured Lentimicrobiaceae bacterium
ATTGCGTGCCACGTTTCATAATTCCCAAATCAATAGGATTTGAGTTTTTATATCCATTGCAAGTAATTAGCAATGAACGCGAAGGTCCTATTACGTTTGAAGTGTTATTATTTGGGTCGAGTAACTCTACTTTTAAGTCGTTGAAAGGATTGAAATAACCTAAAGTATCGGTAAACCTAACAAGCGATTGGTCGGGAAGATTAACATAGTTTTCCGATAAAAAAACTAAAGCATTACGAACTCCATTTGGAGCTGCTGTACTAACAACTCTACCTGCTATTCGTGGATTACGAGGCGACATTTTAATAGTTTGTTCAAATAGTTTAGTGGAATAAAATCTATATGGTTCGGTAGTTGTAAAATCGCTATTATAAACTACTGAATAAGTAGGATGTTTTATAATTGCTTGATTTATGCGAATTGATACACTTTTCGATGGATAACCGGATTGATTTTTCCAATAATTTTTATCATCGGTAGAAGTTTCGGATGTGGTTGCCATAATCATATAATAATCATCGGGATAGTTGCTTCTTACCAAATCGTTAAAAGTAAAACTACCATCGTCGTGGTTAAAATCTTCCGAAACTACTATCATATCTTTGCCATCAATTTTTCTGATTTGATTCATGCCCGAACCTTCATTTGAAGGAATATCGCCATCGCGGAAATTACGATATAAAGTAAATTTTATTCCCGAAATAGCACCGCTTGAGTTTGATACATTCACATTTTGCAACGAATTTTTAAAAGCGTCGGCTATTTCTGCTTTTAATTTAAGTTGGTACGAAATTACCAATGAGGTTAAATTACCTGCATTAAAATTATTCCATGGTTGAACTGTAATGTCTTCATCGGGACTACAGAAATAAGGATTTTCTACTTTCAAACGAATAACTCTTTCCAATTTTCCATTAAATGAGGGTTTTACATCTCCACCACTATAACTAAAATTTGAATTCGTAATTTTTAAGCTGTCAATATTAGCAAAATTAAAATTAAAATCGCCATTTGAGTTGGTGTAAACTGTTTTGAGCACTTTATTATTATCCGCCGGATAATTGACAAAATCTAAAGCTGAATTTAATACTCTGTTTACATATTTTCCTTGCGTATAGCCAATAAATTTATATTGTACAATCAAGCTAACTTTTGTATTTGCTAATGGTTTTGGTTGTTTAGTATTGCTGTTATGAAATTTATACGATAGATTTCCAGTTACTGTTGAACGAGGCGGAGCAGCATAAACAACATAAATTGTTTTCTTTACCAACGGAGTTATATTTCCAACTGTATTTGGTGTATATGATAAATTTATATATTCGGTTTCATCATCATTTACAACATAATACATATTATATTGATTATCAGAATGTTTTTTAGCATAAATAACATAATTATCGCCCGTAATAATATTTTTAACTAAATTATTAAAAGTAACACTGTTTTCAAGCGTGTTTTGTTGAGCAGAAGCAGCAATAACAGGCGTAGTGGCTTTGCATATTACTTTATATCCATTAAAATTAGGATAATTTGAACTTAAATCTCCCTCTTTTTCAGGCAAATCGGAGCTTTTACTTTTTCTAAGTAAATA
>CAZRCF010000554.1:0-1592 GCA_964598505.1 uncultured Lentimicrobiaceae bacterium
TAAAAAAAATGTAAAAGTTTGTCAATTTGAATATTAGATATAATAACTAAAAAACTATTTGAATTACTTTTTGTTGCCATTTTTGCCTCCGTTTTAATGTTTATTTGAAATTAATTTTTCAGTTATAAATTTATTAAAGATACAATTTTGGAATACAATACATTTTTGCACTCCAAAATTGTATTATTTTATATATTTTTCAAAACAACAGCAGTTCCCATACCACCACCAATACATAACGAAGCTAATCCATATTGTTTCCCGGTACGTTTCATTTCGTGAATAAGACTAACTGTAATACGATTACCTGATGCTCCAATTGGGTGCCCTAATGCAATTGCACCACCATTTACATTGCAAACTTCATCAAACCAATCTTTTTTAACATTATGGTCTTGGCAAAGTTGAGTTATAACACCAAGCGATTGAGATGCAAAAGCTTCGTTAAGTTCTAAAACATTCATATCCGAAAGTTTTAAATTTGCTTTTTTAAGTGCATTTGCAATAGCAGGAACTGGTCCCATTCCCATAATTGCAGGATCAACCCCACCTTGACCAACTGCAACTATTTCAACAAGCGGTTTTAACCCAAACTCTTTAACAGCTTCTTCCGATGCAACTAATACAAAAGCAGCACCATCGTTAATACCCGAAGCATTACCGGCAGTAACAGTTCCATCTTTTTTAAACGCAGGACGAAGTACAGCAAGCTTTTCGGCTGTAGAAGCACGATTTACAAATTCATCGGTATCGAAAGTAATTGTCTCTTTTTTTGTAACTATTTGAACAGGAACTATTTCGTTTTTGAAATTTCCTGCATCTATAGCCGCAGCAGCTTTGCGTTGCGAACCAGCAGCAAAAGCATCTTGTTGTTCACGAGTGATGTTATATTTTTCGGCAATATTTTCGGCAGTAATTCCCATGTGGTAATCCTGAAAAGCATCGGTTAAGCCATCTAAAATCATGGTATCAACAACTTTAAAATCGCCCATTTTAATGCCATTACGAACCGCAGCAGGAAGTATAAAAGCAGAGCCCGACATAGTTTCGGTGCCACCTGCTAAAATCATTTTTGCTTCACCGGCTTTAATTGATGTGTATGCGTTTAAAATAGTTTTCATACCGCTACCGCAAATCATATTAATACCATAAGCAGGAACTTCTTGTGGTATTCCGGCTTTAATAGATGCCTGACGAGCAATACCTTGCTTTTGACCGGCTGATAAGATATTTCCTACAATAACTTCATCAAGTTTTGCCGGATTAATTTTTGTTTCTTCAATAATATTTTTTAATACAATTGAAGCCATTTCGGATGCTGATAGACTCGATAATGAGCCTCCAAATTTTCCAATAGCTGTTCGTTTTGCAGCTACAATAAATACTTTACTCATAATTGTTAATGTTAGTGTATGTTTTTAAATCTATTACTTAAAAATTATTGTTTTTCAAATTTTCATTTCGCAAATATCGTCGGCTATAATTAGTTGAGCTTCAGTAAAATCTTGAATTTCTTTAATAGAAAATTCCGGATTGAATTCTTTAAGCACAATGCCTTTAGGCGAGATTTCCATAACGCCCATTTCGGTAAC
>CAZRCF010000555.1:0-1592 GCA_964598505.1 uncultured Lentimicrobiaceae bacterium
TTACAATATATTTGTTGTCATTCAAATATTCAATGGTTCTATCATAAACTGCTTCAACCATTGCTTCCGGTGAAGAATTCTCGGTAACCGGTTCTGCTGTGTGAATACCTAATTTATATACTTCTGTTTCTGTTTCAATATCGTATAATTCGATGCTTTCGCTTGCATCAATAATTGCTTGTGGTCCTTTATCGGCACCTTTTATCCATGTGCTGGTACCATCGTAAGGCACAGGTAAAATTACAATTTTTGAATTTTCGTATTTTGAATACTCTTCGGGCATATCGCCATAATATTTTCGTGTCATTTATATTGTTTTATGGTACACTGATTTATTAGTATAACTAATTGATTACTACATTAAATTATTTTTCATTAAGTATTTTCTGAAACTCTTCTTTAGTTGGCAATTTACCTTGAAATTCATCAGGAAGTTGTTTGCTTAAAGTATATTTAGCTACTCCAATTGGCTTAGATGCAATTCTTAAAGCATATTCTACTTCTAAATATTCTTTATTAGGAACTAATAAAATACCAATACTTGGCTTATCATCAGGTTGTTTTAATTGTTCGTCAATAATTTGTAAATAAAAATCAAGTTTTCCAACAAATTCTGGTTCAAACTCAATAACTTTTAATTCAACAGCTACCAAGCATTTTAATATTCGATGATAAAAAAGTAAATCAATAAAATAATCTTTATTTCCTAATGATATACGATATTGATTACCAATAAAACAGAATCCATATCCCAATTCCATCATTAAACGTTTCACTTTTTCAACCATTGTGTTTTCCAAAAGCCTTTCGGTAATTGGCTTGTTGATGTCTAAAAAATCAAGAGAATAAACACTTTTAATGCTTTCTTGTGCTTGCTCCAGCAAATGTTCGGGCAAGGCTTTTGCAAAATTATGTTGTGATGGATGTAGCAAGTATTTATTATACGCATCGGCTTCAATTTGATGTGATAATACTGCACGGCTATAACGGTTTTTAATAGTGGTTTGCAAATAAAATATTCGAGCATTTATATCTTTTACTTTTTGAAGTATCAATATATTATGCCACCATGGTACAGCAAAAACTAATTGTTTGATATTATCTAAATCTGAAGCGGCTTGCTTCAGATTTTCAATTTCTGAAGCAAGCTGCTTCACTTTTATAATTTCCGAACTCAGTTGGTTTATGTTTGAATATTCGTTTACCAACTGCCTCATAAACCATAGGTTACGTGGAGACCAACTTACACCTTCGCCAATATGATAGCTTAAATCTTTGCTCAATTGCTCAACAATAGATTTTCCCCATCCGTATTCTTGTTGCTTTTTAATAATTAATTCACCAATATTCCAATACAACTGATTTGAAACAGTTTGAACTGTTTGCACAGCAACTACACGGTGTTTTTGCACCATATTTACTATTTCGGCAAGAAACTCTTGATAAGCATTGTTATTTGTGTTTTTATCAATATTAGCCATTTGCTTTACTAAAAAAGTATTTATAATAAGATAATTAGTTTAATTAATATCAATATCCAAGTATTTTCAACATTGATTTCCAACTTTGCTCTTTACCAAATAATTTTGGAT
>CAZRCF010000556.1:0-1590 GCA_964598505.1 uncultured Lentimicrobiaceae bacterium
CCACAAGTCATCTGATAACTATTTCAATATCCGTTATTTAGTAATTGCAAGAAAACTATAAAATTCACTTATTATGCTATATAATTTGCTTTGTCATTCCGAGTGATAGCGAGGAATCTCAAACGAATGAGATGCTTCACTGCGTTCAGCATCGCAAAAAGAGAGATACAACAAATAAAATGACACAAATAATATAAGCAAGTGTTTTCGTGTAAAAATTAACTAATAACCTCTCTACTAAATTTTATGAATAACAATATCAAAAATTAGTACAAAAAGAATTATATTTGCAAAAAATATTATTTTATTTGTAAAAGCAACTTTTTAGCAATAAATGTTGTCTTATTTAAAAATTGTAAATAAATCAAAAATTAATTTATATGAAAAATCTATTTAAAATCTTATTTGTTTTTTCCTTTTTTATAAGTATTACAAATACATATGGGCAAGGAGCAAATTGCACTGATTCTGCTATTTTTTGTTCAGAAATGAATATAGCACCATTCCCTGCAGGAGTGAATGTACCAAGTTTAGGGTCTATGGGTTGCTTAGGTTTAACCCGTAATCCGGCATGGTATCAAATGCAAATTAATCAAAGTGGAAATCTTGGTATAAAAATGTATTCTACCCCTGCTTATGATTTAGACTTTATTTGTTGGGGACCATTTGATACTCAACGTGGTAATTGTGGATCTTTACAAACTACAGGTGGTGTTAATCATGGACCTTTATCAGGAGCTTGCCCAACATCTTTTGGAGGATATCCACTTGGGAATATTGTCGATTGTAGTTATGATCCATCTCCTACAGAATACATTCATATTCAAAATGGTATTGCCGGTAAATGGTATATTTTATTAGTTACAAACTTTTCAAATCAACCATGTAATATTCATCTTGAAACGGTTAGTTGTGCAGGAAACTACGCATCTACCGAATGTTACTACTTATTTGACGCTCCTAAAGGAGATACAATTTGTGAAGGAGAAACTGCTCATATAGTTGTAGATACAATATTAGATGGTGTTGGATGTACATTTCTATGGGATGGACCTAATGATTTTAGTGCAACTACTACTAATGATACATTATTTGTTCCAAATACAACTATGTTATCGGGTGGGATTTATTCTTTAACAGTAGTAACGCCAATAGGAAGTTCTACTAGCTCCAAACAAACTAGTCTTTTAGTAAACCCAAGGCCTAATATTCAAGCAGCTACCGATACTATATGCTTAAACGAAACAGCAACATTAATTGCAAGTGGAGCAGGTGTTGGTGGTTCTTATTTATGGAGAAACACATTGCTTAATACAGATATTGGTAATACAGATACTATTCATCCAACACCAATTATTACTGATACAAATTATAGAGTTATTGGAACTAATATGTGGGGATGTATAGATTCTACAACAACAAGTGTTATTGTTGCATCTTCTCCTATTGTAACAGTAACTCCATCAGTTATTTGCTCGGGAGCAATTGCAACGGCTACTTCTAACGAATTGGTAAGTTATAGTTGGAATACCGGCGAAACAACCAATACATTATCTCCCACAGTATTAACACAAACACAATTTTCTGTTA
>CAZRCF010000557.1:0-1571 GCA_964598505.1 uncultured Lentimicrobiaceae bacterium
ATCTTGGTTTTGCATTGCATTTTTAAAATAGTAAGTGTGTAAAAACAAAAAAAGTCGGCTCTTTGATTAGAGCCGACTTTTTATTTCAAGAATTGTCCCGTCCTGAAATAGCGATACACAAAAAGTATCCTAATGGAAAAACATGAAGAAACACGCTATGTGAAGCGGACTCAAAAAGATTATTCAATGTCTTTTAAATTACAAATTGTTCAAGAAATTGAACGAGGACAACTTACAGTTACAGAATCCACAAAGACTTATGGCATTCAAAATAGATCAACTGTTGTTAAATGGCTTAGAAAATTCGGTAACTTTGATTGGGAAAACCAAACACCATTTACTATGTCAAAGTCGCCAGAACAAAAGATAATGGAACTTGAAGCCAAAGTAAAACTTCTAGAGAAACAGAAGTCTTTTTTGGAACGACAGGCCTTTGTTGCAGATAAAAAAGCAATCATTTTTGATATGATGATTGATATTGCTGAAGAAGAATATAAAATTGACATACGAAAAAACTCTCCACCCGAACAATCGACCATTTTACACAAGAAGAACAACAAACAATAATGTTCGCCTGTAATTTGTTCGGGATAGACAGACAGGTTTATTATCGAAGGATTAAAAGAAAAATAAATAAAGAAGCCAAAGCAATTGAAGTAGTTTCAATGATTCATCAAGTTAGGCAATCAATGCCTAGACTTGGTGGTAAGAAATCATATCACATATTAATGGATGATCTTAAATCAATGAAAATTGGAAGAGATAAATTATTTGATATACTCAGAGCTAATCATTTATTGATACAGCCAAAACGTTGTTATCATGTAACCACTAATTCTCATCATCGATTTAGAAAACATAAAAACCTAATTCTTGATTTAGAAATAAATAGGCCTAATCAAGTTTGGGTATCAGACATAACATACATCGGAAAACGAGAAAAACCATGTTATTTAAGCATTGTTACAGATGCATATTCTAAGAAAATTATGGGATATTACGTTGCTGACAACATGAATACAGAGAGCAGTGTTAAGGCTCTCAATATGGCTATAAAACAAAGAAAGGGTAAAGAAACACCATTGATTCATCATTCAGACAGAGGATTACAATATTGTGCGAATGATTACCAAAACACACTAAATAAAAACGGAATACTACCAAGTATGACACAAAACTCTGACCCATATGAAAATGCAGTAGCAGAAAGAATAAATGGAATATTAAAACAGGAATTCATGATTGATAAATACAACCTAGATTTAAAAATCATGAAACAAATTGTAAAAGAATCAATCAGTATATACAATGAATTAAGACCTCATTATTCTAATTTCATGCTGACTCCAAACAAAATGCATATACAAAGTCAAATTAAAATGAGGACATATAAAACAAAAAACACTTGCAAAAACGTTTTTGCAAGTGTTTAATTAAATATTTTTATCTAATAATCTGTATCGGTTATTCAGGACAAGACAAGTTTGTATTTATGTGAGTAAAATATTTTCTACTAATGGGTTGTCTCAGGCCTCGATAGTTTTTTGGACTTTATAGAACAAAAAAGTGTT
>CAZRCF010000558.1:0-1545 GCA_964598505.1 uncultured Lentimicrobiaceae bacterium
TTTAAAGACTGCTGAAAAATCAAAAAAATCGGTAAGTGAAAACAATAGCTCAATAATAAATCCGGATTTATCAAATAATAAGTTCTTTGTATCAGCAGGTGTAAACTATTACAAAACCATCTCAAATGACGAAAATACAAAACCAAAAGGAATGTATAGTCCTATAGGTGGTGTTGGATTTGAACATAAATTTAAAAACAGAAAATTGTCGTTAATTGTTGAATTACAATACACTCGGAGTAACGGTCATTCGTTATATAAATCAAGTCAAAAAGTCAAATATTTTTTCACAAAAGAGATTAGCAAAACAATTGTAAATACTAAAAGTATTGATGTTTTAAGATTGCCTTTATTATTGAAATACAGATATTTAAACAGACATTCAATCTCAATTGGTATATTTGGCTCTTATGTTTTTAATTCGGAAAGTGAAATAACAAAAATGCCTTATAATAAGCCTATTACAACATATAAAGCTAATGGATATATGGAAGGATTTAATGATTTCTCTTATGAGTTTACTTTAGGATACAACTTTAAAATAATAAAACAACTTGAATTGGAATTTAGAATGAATTATAGTCCAAACGATATTACAAAAAAATCATATTACTTAAATTTAGATACAGATAAATCAACAGAATTACAATTTAATATAATATGGCATCCTTATTAAAAAAAATTACAATGAAAACAAATAATTTTCCATTTTTATCAATTATTCTTATTTGCGGAATATTACTTTTTTATTCCTGCAAAAAAGAAGTTATTGAACCTGATTCTGAAAGTGAACCAGAATTTTACATTAGAGGAAATCTTGATGGTGACACAATAAATTTTACAGCAGGTGTTCCCCCATATTATGCTATTTCATCTGTAATAGATAATGATACAAATAGAACATTTTGTTTTCAAATGTATAATAATCCTGATAGTTGTAATCCATTATTTGTAATTGCAATTTATAACTATTCAATGCTTTTGGGAAATATTGAAAACGATTTAGACAACACTATTAAAGTTGGAGATTATAATTACTATCAATTATCTGCAATATTTGAAATGAACTCACGTGTATTAATAATGTATAATAACCAAAATATAGATACAAATAGCTCATTAATAATTGATCAACCAAATTGTAGTTTTGTAATTACAAAAACAGAAAATATTGTTACAAATGATAATAAAAAGTATAAAAAAGCATATATTAATTTTAATTGTTTTCTTAAAAATGAATACGATAATTCACCAAAGGAATTTAAAAATGGTAAAGCAGTAATTGCTTTTGAGTATCAATAATTTCAAGCTTTCACCTCCAAAATTTCATTCCAATTAGTTGTGTATGATGGTGATAATTGTTCTTGCCTAAGTTTCCATTCACGTTTACCTGTACCTTGCGAAACCATTTTAACTTTGTCGCGTCCCATTTTGTTATTCAATTTATCAAGTGTTTCCATTAGCTTATTAACTCGCTCTCTATCAATAGTATCGAATAAATTTTGTTGTACCTGATTGCTCGGAATAATTTCAGACACAATAATT
>CAZRCF010000559.1:0-1537 GCA_964598505.1 uncultured Lentimicrobiaceae bacterium
TTTATTATGAGTCCACATGTATCACAACAAACTTGAAATACTTTTTTGATCATGGCTTTAGTTTTTTAAAGAGTAAATATTTTCTTGTGAGTTTATTTTTCCACATACATCACATTGATAGTCATCTTGTACAATGTGTTGCTGGATTGTGTTCTCCTCACATTCTTCACAGTATATTATTGGCATTTCTTCCATATTGAGAATTTAAATTAAGTAATAAATTATAATTAATAATTAAGTTTAGTGTTTATCAGGAGTTTGTGAAGTAAGTGGCATAATTAATCCTGTTACATTATCATTCTCAAACATAATAGGACATGGTTTTTCTCCTTTTTCATTATATAGTTTTAATCTTACAGATGTTTTTCCTGCTAATAAAAATGCTTCGCACATTTTTTTAAGCTTTTCTAAATCAATAAAACCTTGTGAAATTGGTTCTTTTGTTGGTATTATTCGAGAATAGTTAGGAAAATAACCTTCCTCTTTCACAAATGAAATAATGTTATTAGTTGATAAATCAGTTGAAACAATAGAAATTGTGTTTTCTGTTTCGTTTGTTAAAACTGCTTCGCCTAATATTGGCAGGTTTTTTGATTTTGATTTTCTAAATTTTACTTTTTCAATAATATCTTTTGCGTTTAACAATATCCCTTCTTCTTTTAATTCTTTAACGTGTTCACAACCTTGAATTACTGGAAAATCAGTTGAATCAAACTTAGAATAGTTTTTTATTTCTAAAATACTGTACGAGTCAGTCGTCACCATTTTATCATTAGTTATATATACACAAGCTAAAACTGGTCTTATTTTATTACTACTTGCAATTTTAGCACAAGCAAGAAGGTTTTTATTTAATGTTTTCATGGTTTATAAATTAAATGATAAAATATTCGATTTAAGCGTTTTTAGGTTTGTATGTAATTTTCTTTCGTACGTTACATTGAAGACATTGTTTTTAGTAATTGATACGACCCAACACATATCTCCTTCTTGAAGATCGTCTGTTTTTTTAACTACATCAACAATAAGATAGTTGTCTGTACTAAAAACAGACTGTAATACTCCGTCTTTTACGACAATTTCAAATTGTTTTTTCATAAAGGTTAAAAGTTAATTAATAAAGTTTTTTCTTTTATTCTTTCTTCTATAATTTTTTTGTCTTGATCTGTTGGTTCGTAGTCGTTCATTAAATATTCTGGCACATTATCCCAAGCTGAAACAAAGTTAGTTACGTTATAGCCTCTTAATAAACATTCATTATAAAGTTCAATGTATCTCTTTTTTAAATAACCTAGCCTTCGATAGAAGAAAGTTACATGACCTGCCCCAAGCTTAAAAACATTTGTTGCGTTTTCTAGTTTAGCTTTTCCACTTTTTATACAATTAGGGATTCTTTTTATTTCTCTTATCTCACTAAGCAAATGAAGCCGTGTTAGTTTTTTTGGCGGATATCCTAAGTTAATTCTAGTCATTGTTTTTATCTTAAAAACCCAGTTTTAGCATCTCTTGTTTTTAGAAAAGCCCAAATGAAAAACAA
>CAZRCF010000560.1:0-1536 GCA_964598505.1 uncultured Lentimicrobiaceae bacterium
TTCTTAGCAAAAAACATTTTTATTAATTCCGAACATTCGTTTTCTAATACACCCGAAACTACAGTAGTTTTAGGGTGCAAAATACTTTTATCTATATTATTAAAGCCTCTTTTAATATCCTGTGCTCCATATACAATTCTGCTAATTTGAGTCCAAAAAGCTGCTCCTGCACACATAACACAAGGTTCTAAGGTAACATACAAAGTACAGTCTTGCAAATACTTACCGCCTAAATTTGAGGTAGCCGAAGTAAATGCTTGCATTTCGGCGTGTGCAGTTACGTCGTTTAAATGTTCGGTTAAATTATAAGCTCTGGCAATAATATTATTTTGCACCACAATTACCGCTCCTACCGGAACTTCATCTTTATCAAAAGCTTTTATTGCCTCCTTTAGGGCTTCTCTCATAAAATGCTCATCGTCGAATATCATTTTTATAATTTAATTGTGTAAATATAAAGTTCAAAAATAATGATTTTAATTTATTTTTTTGTAAATATAATTTTGTTTGTTAATTTTGATGATACTTTCACAAAAACATTCAAATAATGAACAAGCAAGATTTATTTAAAATTATACAAAAAAAGAGATCATTTTTATGCGTTGGACTTGATACCGATATTTCAAAAATACCTGCATTCTTATTAAATAAAGAAGACCCGATTTTTGAGTTTAACAAACGTATTATTGATGCAACATTGCCTTATACAGTTGCTTATAAGCCAAATTTAGCTTTTTATGAGGTTTATGGCGTAAAAGGGTTGAAAAGTTTTGAAAAAACAATTGAATATTTGAATAGTTTACCCGAAAAAGTATTTACAATTGCCGATGCCAAACGTGGTGATATTGGCAATACATCAGCACAATATGCACAATCATTTTTTAATCCCGAAAATAAAAACAATGCTTTTGATGCGGTAACAGTTGCTCCATATATGGGCGAGGATTCTGTTTCGCCATTTTTAGGATATAATGATAAGTGGGTTATACTTTTAGCATTAACTTCAAATAAAGGCTCACAAGATTTCCAATTTCAACGCTTACAATCGGGCGAATATCTGTTTGAAAAAGTACTGAAAGTGTCATCACAATGGGCAACAGATGAACAAATGATGTATGTTGTTGGTGCAACACAAGCAAGTATGTTACAAGATATTAGAAAAATAATTCCAAACCATTTTCTGCTTGTTCCGGGTGTAGGTGCACAAGGTGGAAGCTTACAAGAAGTGGCAAAATATGGAATGAATAGCTATTGTGGTTTACTAATTAATGCCTCAAGAAGTATTATTTATGCCTCAAATGGAGATGATTTTGCTGAGAAAGCCGCCAATGAAGCTAAAATAATGCAAATTGAAATGGAAGATTTGCTTAATATGTATTTATAGGAAAAAGTAATATTTTGTTTTTACAAGCGAAAAATAAATATTATAAAATAGTTTTTATCCCTTTTTTGGACTTAAAAACTTGTTATATAGCAATAAACCAATTATTGTAATTACGCCAATACCACTAAAAATAAGCCATAATGTTGATGGTT
>CAZRCF010000561.1:0-1527 GCA_964598505.1 uncultured Lentimicrobiaceae bacterium
TTACCATTAACAATTAACCATTAATTTCTATCGCTTTTTTGATGAGGTCGGTCTTTTACCATGCACCGTGAACCAGTTACCGTGAACCCTTTCCCATTATTAGACTAATTACAATTTCACTTTGGTATAAAAGCATATTATATTTATTAGATTAAAAAAAAGAGGGAAAAACGAATTTTCCCTCTTTTTTATAATTATTATGTGTAAATATTACATCATTCCGCCCATGCCGCCTGGCATTCCACCGCCCATTGGCATTTGAGGTTGTTCTTCTTTTATTTCTGCTAAAACGCATTCGGTAGTTAATAGCATACCAGCAATTGAAGCAGCATTTTCTAAAGCAATACGTGATACTTTGGTTGGGTCAATAACACCTGCTTTATATAAATCTTCGTATATTTCGGTGCGAGCATTAAAACCAAAATCGCCATCATTTTCCATTACTTTATTTACAACTACCGAGCCTTCTTGTCCGGCATTAGTAACAATTTGACGTAATGGCTCTTCTAATGAACGACAAACTATTTCGATACCAATTTGCTCGTCTTCGTTTTCAACTTTTATATTTTGCAAAGCTTTTATTGCACGAATATATGCAACACCACCACCTGGAATAATTCCTTCTTCGATAGCTGCACGTGTAGCATGTAAAGCATCGTCGAAACGATCTTTTTTCTCTTTCATTTCAACTTCCGAAGCTGCACCAACATATATTACTGCAACACCACCGGCTAATTTTGCTAAACGTTCTTGTAGTTTTTCTTTATCGTAATCGGAAGTAGATTTTTCTATTTGTGATTTAATTGCTCCAATGCGACCTTCAATTGCAGCTTTTTCGCCTTTTCCGCTAACTATTGTAGTGTTTTCTTTGTCAACAGTAATTTTTTCTGCTTGACCAAGGTAATCTAAATCAGCATCTTCAAGTTTGTAGCCTTTTTCTTCGCTAATAACAGTTGCACCTGTCAGAGTTGCAATATCTTCAAGCATCTCTTTACGACGATCGCCAAAACCTGGAGCTTTAACAGCAACAATTTTCAATGAGCCACGAAGACGGTTTACAACTAATGTTGCAAGAGCTTCGCTATCAATGTCTTCAGATATAACAAGTAAAGGACGACCAGTTTGTAGAGATTTCTCTAAAATTGGAAGGAATTCCTTCATATTGCTAATTTTTTTATCGTAAAGAAGTATGTATGGATTTTCGTAAACAGCTTCCATTTTTTCGGCATCGGTAATAAAATATGGAGAGATATATCCTCTGTCAAACTGCATACCTTCAACAACTTTTACAGTTGTTTCGGTTCCTTTTGCTTCTTCAATTGTAATAACACCTTCTTTTTTAACTTTCGACATTGCTTCGGCAATCATTTTGCCAATAAAAACATCGTTATTAGCCGAAATAGAAGCAATTTGCTCAATTTGTGCAATATTGTCGCCAATAACTCTTGAACGTTTTTTAAGGTCTTCAATAACTATTGCAACAGCTTTATCAATCCCACGTTTAATATCCATTGGATTTGCACCTGC
>CAZRCF010000562.1:0-916 GCA_964598505.1 uncultured Lentimicrobiaceae bacterium
AAATTTTTCAATCCCGTTAGCAACTCGCCCCTGTTTTTGGTTAGGCGGTGTTAGCCCCCGTTTGTTTGATTTTCCGAGCAAAATCGGGCGTTACAGAGATTTTCATGTCGATTATAATTTGACGATTATTTTATTGTCTTCCGTGATCTTCTGGCTCTTTTTTTTAAATTTCAACGAAATTTTTTGCCGTGCTTTCCGCCTGAACAGTAATGTTACACAATGAACTTAAACTTGGTTTTACCTATATTTCCGTAAGGATTTTTTTAATTTGTGTTTTTATTTTTTTTCGCATCCGGATGCTCAGTTGATTCCATTTTCATACCCAAACTTTCCTGAATTTTTATTCTGTGTTAAAAAAGTGCTTGGAGGTTTTTCGCCCAGTATTTTGCTGCGGAAGGCAATGGGGGGTAACGGTTCGCAGCTATGCCCAGTAGCCGTTTTGCGGGCTTCGTCACGTTCACCCGCAACAAATTTTCTGCGGGGTACTGCTGTTTCAATTTGCTCTTTCATAGGCTATTGGGCATAGGTGCTGTTATACACTGCTTTTTATTTGCAATTCTTTAAATAGAAGTCATAATACTTATTGTCACTAAAATCATCACCTAAATTAACAGCAATATTAAACATTTCACAAGCTTTTTTAGTTTCTCCCAATTCTAAATATGATACACCTAAATTAAAAATTGCTATAATAAAGTCAGGTTTAAGTTCTATTGCCTTTAAATAATATATCTTGGCCTTTTCATTTTCGTTTATTTTACTCATTGAAAAACCTAAAGTATTGTATGAGTAGGGATAGTTTTTGTCAATGTCTATTGCTCTTTGACAATCTCTTATAGCTAATTGATAATCACCTGTTCTATTATAAATTAATGCTCTAGTGTTATAAAATGAGGCTTTACCTGAATCAAGATTA
>CAZRCF010000562.1:926-1509 GCA_964598505.1 uncultured Lentimicrobiaceae bacterium
TACATGAATTGCTAATAGCTTCCTTTAACCTATATAGATCACATAAAATCATTGCTTTGTTATCATAGGCTGTAGCAAATTCATTATCTATATCTAATGCTTTTTCAATTAAAACTAAAGCAATGTCAAATTCTTTTTTTTCACGGAACTTGAGAGATAAATTGTTAAAAAGAATTTTATTTTGAAAACCAAGTTCATATGCTTTCATGTAATCTTTAAATGCAATCTGTTCCTTACCAATTTTGTCGTATAATGCTCCTCTACTAAAAAATGCTTCACAAGCCTCAGTATCGTTTTCAATACAATATGAATAAAGAATGAGAGCTGAGTCAATATTTCCAATTTGTTCATATATGAACCCTTTGTTTAGAAATGCTGGTAAATAATCTGGATAATTTGTATTTAGGCTGTCAAAAATTGCAAATGCTGTTAAAGTATCACCATTCTTTAATGTTTCAACTGCTTTATCGTTGATTTCAGCACAATCTAAACATCTTTTTTGATTATCTCTACAACCAAAAAATAAAAGTGTTGAAAATACTATTAAAATTTGCAGTTTCATTTTTTAAAGTTGTGTATAACG
>CAZRCF010000563.1:0-1500 GCA_964598505.1 uncultured Lentimicrobiaceae bacterium
TTTTTTAGGAAAGCACCCACTAAAAATCCATTTTAACCTGTTTATAAGGTGCAAAATCTTCGGCAACAAAAAGTGTTAATTGATTTTTTGGTATTTCATATTCAACAAAAGCAGGAGCATTTTCATCGAGATATGCGTTAATTATTCTACGAAGTGCTATGCGTGGCGTTGTATTATTGGCTTTGCAGTATCGATCTAATTGCTTTTTACGAGATTGTGGAATTCGAAAAACTATTTTTGAGAATTTTACTTTTTTCCTTTTATTTTTCTTTTGTTTGAGTTTTTTTGTTAATGTCATACAACCAATTTTTTTTCAAAAATAGAAATAAAGTTTAATTTTTTAAAATTTGTTTTAATTTTTCTATACAAAAATCAATTTCGTCAATTGTGTTATATTTACTTAAAGAAAATCGCAGAGCTTGTTTTATATCAGTATTCAAGGCTTCAATAACATGCGAACCTTTACCAATACCAGATGTGCAAGCACTACCTTGCGAAATATAAATTCCAAGCATATCAAGCTGAATATGAAGTGTATCCATATTTTTATAATCGGGAAAAGAGATGTTTATAATGTTGTTTAAACCATTATTTTCACATTCTCCGTTGAAATTAACATTGGAAAAAGACTCTTTAAGTCTATCAATAAAATAGTTTTTAAGGCTAAGAATATAATTGTAATTTTTTTCTAAATCTCTGTAAGCTATTTCCATAGCCTTAGCCAAACCAATAATTCCATAAATGTTTTCGGTGCCGGCTCTCATATTAATTTCTTGCCCACCGCCAGTAAGTAAAGGAGCAATTTTATTTTTAGAATTAATATAAGCAAATCCAACTCCTTTCGAACCGTGAAATTTGTGTGCTGTAGCAGCAGCAAAATCTAAATTCATTTCCGAAACATTAATGCTTATTTTACCTGTTGTTTGAACAATATCGGAAAGAAATAGTGCTTGATATTTCTTACATATTATCCCAATTTCTTCTATAGGGTTTATATTTCCAATTTCATTGTTAGCGTGCATTATTGCAACAAGTTGATTTGGATTATTTTTTAACAGTTCTTCAAAATGAATTAAATCCAACTTGCCTGAAATATCGTTTTTTACAAAATTAATTGTAATATCCGAAAATCGGTTAATTGTATGTAAAACAGCATGATGTTCTAAATGCGAAGTGATTATTCCATCGATTTTTTTCGATGAGCATAAACCAATCAAAATCATATTTAAAGCTTCAGTAGCTCCCGAAGTAAAGAAAATTTCGGAAGGTTTTGCTCCAATAATTTTTGCAATTGTTTGTCGCGATTTTTCGATAGCAACACGAGCCGAACGACCTAAAGCATGGATTGATGTGGGATTTCCCCACAAGTTTTTTTGAGCATCTATTATTTCAATCAATACTTCATCATCTATTCGAGTAGAGGCAGCATTATCAAAATAGATGTTTTTCATACGTTTATTTTTTTATTTGTTTTTTATTTGTCGTATGGAACTCGCTAAT